>CANIMS010000172.1 GCA_947468785.1 Betaproteobacteria bacterium | reverse complement strand
TCTGGTTCAATCGCAGCTTCTTTTTTGAGGTCCATGAATTGCACTGTTGCTGTTGCTGGGATGCTTGATGAACTCATTGCAGATTTCTCCAATCTAGAACCATTTTTAAACAATCAATATTGTTGAAAGCCGTTTGATAGGCCTCATTTGCATCGTTAGGTGAGGAGCGGTGTGTAATCAAGCCGTCCAAACTTAACTTTCCGGACTCCACTAAATCTTTAATTGCCACTAAATCTCCAGGCGCCCACTGTGCTGCAATCCGGATGCGTGCTTCACGCATAAATGCTTGCGGGAACGAGAAAGAAATCGTGTCATAAAACCCTGCTAAAACAATTTCACCGCCTGGTGCAAGGCAGCTGATTAGCGTATCAACTAAGCGCGCATCACCACTAACATCCACAATTGTTTTATATTTTTTTACTTGGTCATCTTTGGGATCAATTACGTCATAACCAACAGCACCTTCACGACGTGCTGCATTACTCTCCCAAACTACTGGACGCTTACCTTTAGCAACTGCAATACGTGCAATCAATCGGCCCAATACACCATGACCAATAATTAAATCTGGTTGTTCCTGAGCAGGACCAGAGGTGACGTGATAACCAGTTGCAGCTAAAGCAAAGAGAATTGCCTCTTCACCTAAATGATCTTGAATAGCAATCACGCGATTACTATCCACAATGACTCGCGATGCCGCTCCGCCAAACAAACCTTTAATCTCGCCGTAGCATTTCGCTCCGGGAACAAAAACTCTTTGACCTACTTTAAGACTAGAGTCCACTCCTGCTTTCACGACTCTTCCTACAGATTCGTAACCAGGAACTAGTGGGTAACCCATGCCGGGAAAGTTGGGCATTTTTCCTGTCCACAATAATTTTTCAGTGCCAGTGCTAATGCCGCTCCACTCCATATCCACCAACACATCAATCGGAGTCATTGGCGTTAATTCCAGATCAGCAAGAATGACGCTCTCTGGCTTTTCCAGAACAATTGCCCTTGTTTGATACCGATCGGTCATGGCTTTTTAAGTGATCTTTTTCAATTAAATGTGTAAAAAAATGTTTACACATTAGTTTTTAATCCTTAATTGCCCACTTGTCATCTAGGGGTTTTCTCTACTAAATACAGTATTTTTATGTACCTGTACGGACACGTTTGTTAAGCGCTATTTAATTAGCAAGAGAGCTGGGTTTGTTGCACTGCAATATTTGGGCATTCAATGGCATATACGAATTTAAAAGTTGGATATTGGTGAACCCAGCATCGCTTAATAAGCCTCGTATTTCAGCTTCAGTTCTTGGTCTTCCCCTACCCATTGCCAACAGATAAAAACCAAAATAAGCATGGCCCATCGCCTCAAAACCTTTGGTCTCAGCCATGGGCTCTGCAAGCAACAAAGTGCCTCCAGGATTGAGGGCATTAAACACATTGGCAAGTAATTGCTTTACCCGAACATCATCATGATCAAATATCACTCGAACAAGGGTCGCTAAGTCACACCCCTTGGGAAGAGGGTCTTGAAAAAAGTTACCGCCTACGGCCAGCGCCCGAGAGGATAAACCAATCTCCTTAAAGTGAGCGTTTGACAGCTCTGCCACTCCAGGGATATCAAATAATTTAAAAGTGAGATGCGGGTAACGTCCGGCCAATCTTTTCACAAAAGCGCCTTGACCCCCGCCGATATCAAGAACAGCTTGATGCTTACTCATTGGATAAGCATCAATAATCTCATCTGTTACCAGTGATTGGGTGTGCGCCATTAATTGTGAGTAATCAGCAACCTTTTCAGCAGATAAGTTTTCTGGAGCAGCGCCTTGTTCTGACGTGATGTATGGCCAGTACTCATTCAGAGATGCAGAGCTTTTATCACCCTGCAATAAAGCGATTGGATCAGAGAGGTCGCGATAAAAATCAGCATGGTGCTTAACCATATCTAAGATCGCGATATTTCCAACTAGTGGGGCACTCTTCATGCTGAGCGCATAACGATCATCACTGCGCTTAACCAATAGCTGTATGGCCACAGCAGCATCCAATAAACGCCGTAGGCCAGCTGGTTTTAATGGAACCTGCTTTTTCAGATCATCAAAGCTAAGAGCGCCATTCGCCAGAATATCAAAAAGATTAATTTGGGTACAGGCCAGCAGGACTTGGGTATAGACAAAGCCTGCCATCAAATCAAAAATATCGGATGCTTGCTTTCTGACCAACCAACGAGTGAGGGGAAAACGGGTAGCCCAGCGCTGAAAGCCTGGCGAGGCAATAAGACGATTTCGCCAATCGAAGAAAATTTCCATGAATGGCAATCTACAAATTAGAAACCAACAGATTTCAACTTAAGAATTACTAGTTTGGCGGAATAGAATCTTTCTTTCTGAATCCTTAAACCAATCTGATGGCACTAGACGCTCAGACTCTTGCCTTACAAGAGCGCGCAACATTTTTTCGCCTTTGCAATGCGGGATAGAGGCAATAGCTTTTTGCACTAATTCATCAAAACGTTGTACCGCACCAGTCAAACCTAAATCTTTTGCAGAACTAGGACGGTTATGGGCAACATCTTGTCCAGAAGGCTTTCCTAAAACACTTTGGTCCGCAATCACATCGCGAATATCATCCGCTACTTGATAAGCTTCACCCAACCACTCACCAAGAGGTCTCCAGGTAGCTGCATCAGCACCTGCAGCTTGAGCGCCAGCAGCAGTTGCTGCTTCAAATAGTGAGCCTGTTTTAGCCCGTTGATAGTCGCTCAAATCGACTTTTGACTCACACTCCCAAGCTTGACCAGCAACAATCCCATGAGGTGAACCAACACTCATTGCGATCGTATTAATCAGCGGTGCCAAACGGAAAATCGAACGAGTTCCAGAGCTTGCTAAACATTGAAATGCCAAAACGATTAAGGCATCGCCAGCAAGAACAGCTATGCGCTCACCATAAGCCGCATGCACAGAAGGTCTTCCGCGTCGTAACTCTGCATCATCAAAGCAAGGCAAATCATCATGCACCAAAGACGCGCAATGTAATAACTCAATTGCACTAGCGGCAGCATTTGATAAAGCAGGATCATCATCCCCACAAGCAGCCGCTACTGCCAAACACAATTGAGGACGAATCCTCGCACCGCCAGGAAATACTGAGTAATACATCGCCTCCTGTAAGAGCTGTGGCCCCTGCTTGGATTGGGACAAATGGATTGCATCATCAAGGCTTTGATTAATTCTCTCTAATATGCTCATAGTCATTTTTGTATTGAAGTGTCGTGTTTAAAAAAATACGTCTGGGTGTCTAAATACATTAGGCTGCTAAAGAATTGTTTTCATAAATACCTTCGAGGCGATCCTCAAGCTCATCATTAGCCTCTTGCATCTTCTTGAGCATCTCATCATCAGGCTGCCAGTAATTTCTTTGTGATGCTTCCGTCAAACGATTTGCTAAACGCGCTGCAGCAGTAGGATTGAGTTTTGCTAAACGTTCACGCATTTCTGGGTTGAGCATGAAAGTCTCAGTAAGTTGCTTATAAACCCAAGGCTGAACTTGCCCAGTAGTGGCTGACCATCCCATGGTATTGGTAATGTGCACCTCAATTTGACGCACACCCTCATACCCACTCTCCAACATACCTTCATACCATTTTGGATTGAGCATACGAGTACGGGTTTCTAAAGAAACTTGTTCGGAGAGCGTTCTTACCGCACCCTCACCCTTGGTTTGATCACCTATAAATACCGGAACATCTACTCCGCCTTTGGCGCGCTTCACTGCCCTAGTAATGCCACCCAAAGTATCAAAGTAATTATCAATCGTAGTAACACCTAACTCCATCGAATCAAGATTTTGATAAGTCATCTGCACATCAGATAAAACACTCTTTAACAAAGCATTATTCTGAATTGGTACACCAGCACGACCAAAAGCAAAACCTTTTCTGCGGGTATAGGTTTCGGCCAATTCATCTTCCTCTTCCCAAACGCTGTTTTCAACCATATTGCTTACGTTCGATCCATAAGCTCCATCAGCATTTCCATACACACGTAATGAGGCAGTTTCTAAATCACAACCGTGTTCTTTTTGATAAGCCAAGGCATGCTTACGAATAAAGTTCTGCTCAAGAGGCTCACCTTCTGCTGAGGCTGCCATAAACGCTGCTTCAGCTAGCAACTTAATTTGTAGCGGGAGTAAATCACGGAATATTCCGGACAAAGTAATCACAACATCAATCCTGGGACGACCTAGCTCTGCTAAAGGAATCAACTCAGCGCCAGCTAAACGGCCATAACTATCGAAGCGTGGTTTAGCACCCATCAAAGCGAGCGCTTGTCCAATTTGCCCACCTTCAGATTTCAAGTTATCACTACCCCATAAAACCAT
>CANIMS010000171.1 GCA_947468785.1 Betaproteobacteria bacterium | reverse complement strand
ATGTACAAGCTCAACATGCGGTTCTGAAAAGATGAGGGTGGCAGTGAATATCGAACCCAATCACTTGATTGAACACCTGCACAGCTTAGCGAATGAGTCTGCGAAGCTCGGCGCAGATAGTCGCCAGATAATGTCTGGCGATATCTTTTTTGCATATCCAGTAGGCCATGGCAATGCTCTGAGAGATGGTCGTCAATATATTGATGCAGCTCTAGCAAATGGTGCTGCTGCTGTAGTGTTTGACCCTGCCGATATTGAAGCCCAATATACAGATCATCCGCAATGTATTGCAGTTGAACATCTTGCAGACAAAGTGGGTGAGCTTTGTGCGGAATGGTATGGGTATCCAAGTCAGAAGCTTCGCGTGATTGGTGTTACTGGAACCAATGGAAAAACTAGCATTACTCAGTGGTTAGCTTCAGCCCTGGATGGTGTTGATCATCGTACTGCTGTATTGGGCACTTTAGGGACAGGCTTTGTGGGATCCCTAGTGCAGACCGGGTATACCACTCCAGATGCTCCACGCCTACAAACGCAATTGTATGAACTACTCAATACGGGTGCGAAACAAGTCGTAATGGAAGTTTCTTCTCATGCATTAGAGCAAGGACGCATTGCTGGTGTTGAATTGAATTGTGCGGTGTTTACCAATCTGACGCAAGACCATTTGGATTACCACGGCAGTATGGCCAATTATGCTGAGGCAAAAGCTAAGCTATTTCATTTTGCAGGTTTAGAGCATGCCGTTATTAACTTCGATGATGCCTTTGGTCGTGAGTTAGGAATGCAGCTTTTGGCAAAGGGCGATATAAAGGTCTGGGGCTATGCATTAAATAAAGAAGCCTTTGTTGGGTTTGAAAAATTTGGTGAGCGCTTAGAGCGGGTCTACACAAAAGATAGCGTTCTCTATGGCGCTGGGTATGACGCGCTATTTGTTCATCAAGGGGTGAATGAGAATGTCACCCATGTTCCAGTCCTAGGGGAATTTAATTTAAGTAATGCTTTAGCAGTTTGGGCTGTATTGCTAACCCAAGGTTTTACTGGCGATGAAGCAAGCAAGCGGATTGCTAAACTTCGCCCTGTTTCCGGTCGTATGGAGCTAATACCTCTTGGTAAGGGTAGTAAATCTGAAGAGGTATTGGTTATAGTCGACTATGCACACACACCTGATGCATTGCAAAAGACTTTACTAGCACTTCGCCCTATTGCAGAACAGCGCACGGGAAAAATTTGGTGTGTATTTGGTTGTGGTGGTGATCGCGATCCAGGCAAACGTCCACAAATGGGCGCAGTGGCAGAGCGTCTTGCAGATCATGTCATCATCACCAGCGATAACCCACGCTCTGAAAATCCTGAAGAGATTATGAATATGATTCGTGCTGGCATGAGTCGTGATGCCCAGCATATTCAAATGTTTGCTGATCGTGCGGCCGCCATTATGGCTGCCGTTCGTCATGCTGATACACACGACATTGTCCTGGTAGCAGGCAAGGGTCATGAAACTTCGCAAGAAATTAGCGGTAAAAAATTCGATTTTTCTGATCAAGAACATATTCTTTTAGCAGCTGGGGGTGCAGTTTGATGTCAGTTATGACAACCCTTGCGCAAGTTCAGGCTATGTTGCCAGGTAGCAAGCTAATCAATACTTCTGAGCCAGCTGCTCAGCAGATCATGATCTCCAGAGTGGGAACAGATAGTCGCCAAATTGAAGCAGGCGAATTATTTGTTGCTTTGGCAGGCGAGCGTTTTGATGCCCATGATTTTTTATCTGATGTTGCTAAAGCGGGTGTAGGCGGAGTGCTGATTAGTAAACACGATAAATGCCCAGCAGATTTGGCCGCAGTCTGTGTGCCAGATACTAGAGTTGGATTGGGTGAGCTCGCTGCTGCATGGAGATCAAAGCATCCCATTCCATTAGCTCTTGTTACTGGTAGCAATGGTAAGACTACGGTAAAAGAAATGATTGCCTCTATTTTCAAGGCTGCCGTTGGCGAAGAATGCACCCTGGTTACAAAGGGTAATCTCAATAATGAGATTGGGCTGCCATTGACCTTGTTGAAATTACGTTCGACAGATCGGCTCGCAGTCGTTGAGCTGGGGATGAATCATCCAGGCGAGACAGCTTTTTTAGCGGGAATTGCACAAGCGAATATCGCTCTTATTAACAATGCACAACGTGAACATCAAGAGTTTATGGCGACGGTAGCAGCTGTTGCCGAAGAGCATGCTGCTGCAATTAAGGCCTTACCAAAAGAGGGTGTAGCAATTTTTCCAGCAGACTCAGAATTTGCCGATCTCTGGCACAAGGCTGCTGCCGGCCGAAAAATCATCGACTTTGTATTGTTATCTGGCGCATCTTCTACAAAAGCTTCGGTTACGGGGCGTCTTCTAAATGATGGCCAAGTACAAATACAAACAGACCAGGGTAAGTTGGAGATTCGACTCAATACTTTAGGTAGTCACAATGTGCGCAATGCTTTAGCAGCTAGTGCTGTTGCTTTAGCTGCCGGGGTGAGTCTTGAGAAAATCAAACAAGGCCTAGAAGCTTTTGCGCCCGTCAATGGCCGTATGCAGGCTAAACATATTGATGCCAATTACACCTTAATTGATGATAGTTACAACGCAAATCCTGACTCAGTGAGGGCCGCAATTGATGCATTAAAGCAAAGCGGCAAAGGTGCATGGTTAATTTTGGGTGATATGGGCGAAGTGGGCAATCAAGGCCCAGAATTTCATCGAGAAGTAGGTGCTTACGCTGCTGCGCAGGGAGTCAATAAATTATTTGCTTTAGGCGAGCAATGCCAATTCGCGATTAGTGGATTTGAGGAGTCTAAGAAGGAACTCTCGCTCGCAGCCAGTTCAGTCCACTTTACAGATATGGATCATCTAATAGTGCAATTAAGAAATGAATTGCAGGGTCAGATAGCCCATGGCAATCAGCATTTGAATATCTTGGTTAAAGGTTCTCGTTTTATGCGTATGGAGCGTGTAGTGCAAGCCTTGTTAGAGGAGGCTAAAGCATGCTCTTAATTTTGGCGCAGTGGTTACAGGATGATTTTGGATTCTTTAGGGTCTTTAATTACATTACTTTTAGAGCAGTGCTTGCAACAGTAACTGCACTATTAATCGGCTTGGCAGCAGGCCCTTGGGTGATTCGTAAATTAACTGCATTAAAGATGGGTCAAGCAGTTCGCACTGATGGACCACAGTCACATTTAGTAAAGTCAGGCACACCGACGATGGGTGGTGTATTGATCTTGATTGGTATTTTTGTTTCTTGCATGTTGTGGGCTGACCTGAGCAATCGTTTTATCTGGATTGTGATGATTGTGACGTTTGGATTTGGTTTGATTGGTTGGGTAGACGACTATCGTAAGGTTGCTCATAAAGATCCAAAGGGGATGCCTTCAAGAGAAAAATTTATGTGGCAAACCCTCATTGGTTTATTTGCCGCAATTTACTTAGCCTTTTCAGTTTCAGAGGTCAATAATCTCAAAGTATTGCAACTATTTTATGAATGGGTAAAAAGCGGTTTTGCTCTAGACCTCCCCGCGAAG
The DNA here is from genome assembly GCA_947468785.1 of Betaproteobacteria bacterium. GTDB lineage: Bacteria > Pseudomonadota > Gammaproteobacteria > Burkholderiales > Burkholderiaceae > Polynucleobacter. The sequence goes on along the minus strand of CANIMS010000171.1, from coordinate 823 downwards.
ACCAATTTACTCTTACCTTTTATTAAAGAAGTGAGTTACCCACTCGGCATGATGGGTTTCATTATCTTGAGTTACCTAGTCATTGTGGGTAGCAGTAACGCAGTCAATTTGACTGATGGTTTAGATGGCTTGGTCATCATGCCTGTGATCTTAGTAGGCGCCGCTTTAGGTGCATTTGCTTATGTCATGGGTAATGCTATCTATGCAAAATATTTATTGTTTCCTTATATCCCAGGAGCTGGTGAGTTATTGATCTTCTGTGGCGCCATGGGTGGTGCAGGTTTAGCTTTCCTTTGGTACAACGCGCATCCAGCGCAAGTATTTATGGGTGACGTTGGTGCGCTGGCATTAGGCGGTGCACTTGGAACGATTGCAGTAATTGTGCGTCAAGAGATTGTGCTCTTTGTGATGGGCGGTATTTTTGTTGCTGAAACTTTTTCTGTGATGTTACAAGTGCTCTGGTTCAAATTTACTAAGAAACGTTTTGGTGAGGGGCGGCGTATTTTTCGGATGGCGCCATTGCATCATCATTTTGAATTAGGGGGCTGGAAAGAAACACAAGTGGTGGTTCGTTTCTGGATCATTACGATCCTTTTGGTCTTAATTGGCTTGTCTAGCTTGAAATTACGGTGAGCTAAAAGTAAACATGATTAATTTAGAAAATACTTTCGCAAATCCAGACGCAATAACGAATGCTGGTTATGAAGCACCTCAGCGTTTTTTAATTTTAGGTCTTGGAGAGTCTGGTGTTGCCATGGCAAAGTGGTGTTTACGAAATGGCGCTTCTGTTCGTCTTGTCGACACTCGAGATCAGTCTAAATTT
>CANIMS010000170.1 GCA_947468785.1 Betaproteobacteria bacterium | reverse complement strand
AGCGTCAAAAAGAAACAAAAGCGATGCTCGAAGCATTGGCTGTTGGCGATGAAGTGGTTACCATTGGCGGAATCATGGGTAAGGTCACTTCTTTGAAAGATGCACTAGTCACCGTTGAAATTGCCTCTGGCACAGAAGTACAAATGCAAAAAGGCGCGATCACAACTGTGTTGCCTAAAGGCACATTGAAGTCCGCTTAATCATTTTGATGAAAAGTTTCTCAATATGAATCGCTACCCTCTTTGGAAATATTTAGTTATCGCCGTTGCTTTGCTCATCGGCGGACTATATTCAATACCAAATTTCTTTGGAGAGGCTCCAGCAGTTCAAGTCTCGTCTGCCAAGCCAACCATCAAGGTTGATTTGGCGACACAGTCTCGCGTTGAAAAAATCCTGGCTGAAGCAGATATTGCCAACACTGGGATCTTTTTCGAGGCTGTAGCAAACATCGGCTCTATCAAGATTCGTTTTAACAATACTGATATTCAACTGCGGGCGCGCGATCTCTTGCAGCAAAAACTCAATATCGATCAAAACGATCCAAATTTCACCGTTGCACTAAACCTCCTATCAAATACTCCAGGTTGGTTAAATGCTATTAATGCCCTGCCAATGCCCTTGGGTCTTGACCTACGTGGCGGCGTTTACTTCTTGCTACAAGTGGATATGAAGGGCGCAGTACAAAAGAAAGTGACTTCTTTAGCAAGCGATATTCGTACTCAGTTACGTGACAAGAATATTCGCCACCAAGGTATTGAGCGTGGAACCGAATCCATCACAATTAATTTTGGCAGCACTGCTGAAGCAGAGGCAGCCCGCACTGTCCTAGTGACTAGCCAGCCTGACTTAGTCTGGCAAGTAAAGCCTGCAGGCCCCTCCCCAAAACTACAGGGTGAATTTAAGCCAACCGCCTTGAAAGAGATTCAAGACAACGCCGTTAAGCAAAACATCGTCACCTTGAATAAGCGGGTGAATGAATTAGCGGTAAAAGAACCGGTCATTCAACAACAAGGCGCTGAGCGAATCATCGTTCAGCTACCAGGCGTACAAGACACTGCTCGCGCCAAAGACATCATTGGTCGCACCGCAACCTTAGAGTCACGTCTTGCCGATCCAATTGTTTCTACAATCGCGATTGGTGAAACGCCTCCCCCTGGAATGGATGTATTTCGCTTTGGTGAAAATCGTCAAGGCGTATTTAAAAAGTCCGTTATTTTCAGTGGCGATCGCATTACCGATGCTAGTGCTGGCTTTGATCAAAACCAAAGACCGGCAGTCAATATTTCTTTAGATGCTGCCGGCGGTCGCGTTATGCAAGAAATCACCCGTGAGAATATTGGTAAGCCCATGGGAATGATTTTGTTTGAAAAGGGCAAAGGTGAAGTCCTTACCATCGCTACCATCCAAAGTGAGTTTGGCTCTAAATTTCAGATTACGGGTCAACCTACTACTGCCAGCGCAAATGACTTAGCGCTTCTGCTACGTGCTGGCTCACTGGCAGCACCAATGGAAATCATTGAAGAACGGACGATCGGTCCTAGCCTAGGCGCTGAAAATATTGAGAAGGGGTTTAAATCCTTACTCATCGGATTTGCCGCGATCGCTATTTTCATGGCGTCTTATTACCTGCTCTTTGGCTTTTTCTCTGTCATTGCTCTGGCAGTGAACTTAGTCTTATTGATTTCTATTCTATCGATGCTACAAGCAACACTGACGCTTCCAGGCATTGCTGCGATGGCCTTAGCGCTCGGTATGGCGATTGACTCAAACGTATTGATTAATGAACGTATTCGGGAAGAGTTGCGTAACGGAGCTGCGCCACAAACTGCAATCGCAGTTGGCTTTGATAAAGCTTGGGCTACGATTCTTGACTCTAACGTCACTACCTTAATTGCTGGTCTGGCCTTGCTTGCATTTGGCTCAGGACCCATCAAGGGCTTTGCAGTGGTGCACTGCCTTGGCATCTTGACCTCAATGTTCTCAGCGGTCTTCTTCTCTCGTGGTCTTGTCAACCTTTGGTATGGCAGAAATAAGAAGGTTCAGAAACTTGCTATTGGCCAAGTTTGGCGCCCTCAGGAGAAATAAGACATGGAATTTTTTCGGATTAAAAAAGATATTCCATTTATGCGCCATGCATTGGTGCTTAATGCGATTTCTCTGATCACCTTCTTGCTTGCAGTTTTTTTCCTTTGGTACAACGGTCTACATCTTTCCATCGAATTTACTGGTGGTACTGTGATGGAAGTGAGCTATCCACAAACTGCTCCTCTAGAATCCATTAGAGCTAAGGTAGAAAAGTTAGGTTATACAGATACTCAAATTCAGAACTTTGGTAGCTCACGTGATGTCATGATTCGCCTGCCTTTGCAAAAAGATGCTGAAGGCAAGTTAATCTCCTCCGCTGATCAAAGCACTTCTGTGATGCAAGCACTAGATCCCAGCACTACTGGCGTCAAGCTCCAGCGAGTTGAGTTCGTTGGCCCACAAGTGGGACAGGAATTGGCGATTGATGGTCTTAAGGCCCTTATCTTTGTGATCATCGGTATCGTGATTTATCTCTCCTTCCGCTTCGAGTGGAAATTTGCCTTAGCCGGCATCATTGCGAACTTGCACGATATTGTGATCATTCTCGGATTTTTTGCCTTCTTCCAGTGGGAATTCTCACTGTCAGTGTTGGCGGCGATCTTGGCTGTGCTCGGTTACTCAGTCAATGAATCCGTCGTGATCTTTGACCGTATTCGTGAAAATTTCCGCAAGTACCGCAAGATGAATACTCGCGAGATTATTGATAACGCCATTACTAGCACCATTAGCCGTACCGTGATTACCCACGGCAGTACGGAGATGATGGTTTTAGCGATGCTAATCTTTGGTGGGCCAACGCTCTTTTACTTTGCCTTAGCACTGACCATCGGTATTTTGTTTGGTATTTACTCTTCAGTCTTCGTGGCAGCAGCCTTGGCCATGTGGTTAGGTGTTACCCGCGAAGATTTAGTCAAAGGTGATAAAAAGCCTGATGACAATGCCAGGAACGATGACCCGAACTTCGGGGCTCGTGTTTAAGTTAAAGAAAAGTTTTGTTGATCAAGGGCGGCAAGAATTCGTTTTGTCGCACCTTGATGCTCAATAGAGTATGTCTTAGCGGCAAGCGCCATTTGAGCTAATTCTGAAGGATTAAGCAATAAAGCTTTCAGGGTCTCCATTAATGCAATGGGTTCACCTAAGAGTAATTCCCCGTTAATACGTTTAGCAGCGCCAGACTCTAAAGCATCGATCGATGCTTGCTGAAAGTTATAGGTATGCTCGCCCAACAAGACTGGACATCCTGCAGCACAAGCCTCAATGAGATTCTGACCGCCAAAACGCAATAGACTACCGCCCATGACTACGAGATCAGAAGCGCTGTAATACATTGGCATCTCACCCATTGAATCACCTAGGACTACATCCAAATCGATAGTGTCTTTAGGAATGCCTTGCCATTCAGTGCGTTTACGGAACTTCAAGTCAGCTGCATGAATTTGTTCTGCTACTTCTGAAAAGCGCTCAGGATGCCGTGGCACCAAGCACAATAAAGGTGGAACATCAAATGCATGACTGAGTAAGAGATCTTTCCACGCTTTGAGAATGATGGCTTCTTCGCCATCACGTGTGCTAGCCGCACAAACCATCAGTCGCTGTTTTGCATGCAGGCTTTCTTGCCACTCTTTACCTTGCTTGACTAGATTAGCATCGAGTGGAACATCAAACTTCAAATTACCTACCACCTGAATATTTCGGACGCCTAGGCTACGGTAACGCTGTGCATCAAATTCTGTCTGAGCCAAAATACCAGCAAAGGCCTGAAATAATGCACGTCCTGCTTTACCAAATTGATTCACCCGACGCGCACTTCTCTCTGATAAACGAGCGTTCACTAAAAATAAGGGTAAGCCTTTATCTGCACAGCGAAACACAACTGTTGGCCATGCCTCTGTCTCCATAAAGAGTCCGAACTTAGGCTTAAAGGTATTTAAAAAATGTTCTACTGACCAACACAGGTCGTAAGGCAAGTACACCTGACGAATTTGACCGGAGGCAATTTCCTGAGCAAATAATTGCTTGCCAGTACGACGGCCATTGAGTGTCATGTGCGTCAACAAGATAGATTCGCCTCTTGCGAGATAGGCCTCAATCAATGGCTGTGCAGCACGTGTCTCACCTACAGATACCGCATGAATCCAGACTACATCCTGCTTAATAGGCTGGTTGTAACCAAAGCCAAGACGCTCAGGAATATGATGCAAATAAGCAAAAGCATGACGTGAACGCCAGGCGAGACGGATAAATGCTAGTGGCAATAAAAGATGCCATAGCAGTTGATAAACAGCAAACCAGATGCGAGGGCGTGCCCCGTACTCTGAAGTGCGAGTCAAACTCACTTTTTCAGACGTTCGGTCAATTCGACCGCCTTACCTAAGTAAGAAGATGGAGTCATCTCGAGGAGCAAAGCTTTTGCATCATCTGGAATTTTCAAGCCACGAATAAAGGTTT
>CANIMS010000169.1 GCA_947468785.1 Betaproteobacteria bacterium | reverse complement strand
TTTGTAAATAGTTCTAATCCTTATCAAGAACTTTACCAATACCTTAGTAAAATGACTGAGCAGGACTACCTTGCTTATCAAGAGGCGGGTAGGCAATTTCTGGCTTCTCCGGCATTTAAGCCGTATAGTTCAGAGGCATTTGCAGATGCAATTTTAGGACCACTTCAATCATGATTTTAGTTACAGGCGGCGCAGGTTTTATTGGGGGCAATTTTGTTTTGGATTGGCTTGCCAATCCAAATGCAGAGGGCATTGTGAACCTTGATAAGTTGACCTATGCGGGCAATCTGGCTACTTTAGATTCCTTGAAGAACGATGCTCGTCATATATTTATTCGGGGTGATATTGGCGATAAAGAACTCGTCAGTCAATTATTAAAAGAGCACCAGCCACGCGCCATCGTCAATTTTGCAGCAGAGAGCCATGTGGATCGCTCCATTCATGGGCCAGCAGAATTTGTACAAACGAATATTGTTGGAACATTCAATTTATTGGAGTGCGCGCGCGAGTATTGGAATGGTCTTGAAGGTGCGGCAAAAGAGCGTTTTCGCTTTCATCATGTTTCTACTGATGAAGTGTATGGTTCCTTATCTTTGACAGATCCTGCATTTACTGAAACCAATCCCTATGAACCAAACAGTCCATATTCAGCTTCGAAGGCTGCGTCAGATCATTTAGTAAGGGCCTGGTTTCATACTTACGATTTTCCAGTAGTCACCACGAATTGCTCTAATAACTATGGACCGTATCACTTTCCAGAGAAGCTTATTCCCTTAGTGATTCTTAATGCACTCAATAGTAAGCCGCTGCCAATTTATGGTGATGGTCAGCAAATTCGTGATTGGCTCTACGTAGGTGACCATTGCTCAGCGATTCGTGAGGTTTTGGCTAAAGGAAAATTAGGCGAGACCTATAACATTGGTGGTTGGAATGAAAAAGCCAATCTCGATGTGGTCAAAACGATCTGCCAAATTTTGGATGAACTCAAGCCAAGAGCAGATGGCAAATCTTATGCCGAGCAAATTACTTTTGTAAAAGACCGCCCAGGACATGATCGACGCTATGCCATTGATGCGAGCAAGGTGGAGCGAGAGCTGGGTTGGCGACCTGCTGAAACCTTTGATACTGGTATTCGCAAGACGATTCAGTGGTATTTACAAAATCCAGTCTGGATTGAGGGCGTTGTCAGCGGCTCTTATCGTGACTGGTTACAAAAGCAATACAACTAAGTCATCCCAAACCTTAAGCATCACGAATGAACATTCTCATCTTTGGTAAAGACGGTCAATTAGGTAAAGCGTTTCGAGCTCTTTTCGAAAGTACAACCCAAGCTAGTGATGTGCATATCCAGTATGTGGGTCGAAGTGATTGCGATTTGTCTCAGGCAGATGCAGTAAATCAATGCTTGATCCATTCAAAGCCAGATCTCATCATTAATGCTGCAGCCTATACCGCTGTGGATAAAGCCGAAGCAGAAGCTGCCTTAGCGAATGCGATTAATGCTAGAGCTCCTGAGGTGATGGCGCAATATGTCGCAGCTCATGGAGCCACCTTATTGCACTACTCCACTGATTATGTGTTTGATGGCACTAAAGCAGAGTTTTATATTGAGAATGATGAACGCAATCCACTGGGTGAATATGGCAAGAGTAAGGCTGCTGGAGAAATTGCGATCGAAAAGGCTTTTTCAAATTCGACTCAGGGCCAGTTCGCCATTTTTCGGACTAGCTGGGTGTATGGAGCAGGCGGCAATTTCATTAGAACGATTTTGCGTTTAGCTAAAGAGCGTGAAGAGCTCAAAGTCATTCAAGATCAACTAGGCGTTCCCACTTCAGCGGACTGGTTGGCGAGCGTGAGTCTAGATTTAGCGCTTGACTCCAAGGGTCAACTCAGAAAATTTGACTCAGGGATTTATCATGCAGTTCCCCCAGGGGAGAGTAATTGGCATGACTTAGCGTGTTTAGCAGTGAGCTCTGCTATTGAGGCAGGCGCTTCTTTAAAAGCTTCCCCAGGCTCCATCAAGCCCATTAAGGCTGTGGAATACCCCTTACCAGCCCCTAGGCCCATGAATTCTCGTATGGCCACTGACAAGCTCAGGCAAGCCATTGCGGCAACTGGGGATGTGTCAAAATTGCAGCGATGGAATAAACCTTGGTCTGATGATGTGCGGGCCTATGTGCAGCAATTGGCTAAAGATGGCCTGATATAAAAGTTGATAAGAAAATGGCAATAAATCGTAAGGGCATTATTTTGGCTGGCGGGTCTGGAACACGTTTGTATCCAGTGACCCAGGCTGTCTCAAAACAATTGATGCCGGTTTATGACAAGCCGATGGTGTATTACCCGCTGACTACTCTCATGTTAGCTGGTATACGAGATATTTTATTGATCTCAACACCGCATGACACACCGCGTTTTTCGGAGCTCTTGGGCGATGGTTCGCAGTGGGGTCTCAATATTCAATACTGTGTACAGCCTTCACCCGATGGTTTGGCACAGGCTTTTACCTTGGGTAAGGATTTTCTTGGTAATGATCCCAGTGCTTTAGTACTTGGGGATAATATTTTTTATGGGCATGAGCTCGTAGGGCAGCTTGATAGTGCCAATCAAAGAAGTGGTGGCGCTACTGTATTTGCTTATCACGTCACTGATCCAGAGCGTTATGGCGTAGTGGAGTTTGATCAGGATTACAAAGCACTGTCGATCGAAGAGAAGCCTGTTAAACCAAGAAGTAATTACGCGGTTACTGGCCTGTACTTCTATGACAATCAAGTCTGTGATGTGGCGGCTTCAATTAAGCCAAGTGCCCGCGGTGAATATGAAATCACTGACGTCAATCGTTTTTATTTAGACAACAATGAACTCAATGTCGAAATCATGGGGCGCGGTTTTGCGTGGCTGGATACAGGCACCCATGATTCTTTATTAGATGCTGCAGGTTTTATTGCAACCCTGCAGAAGCGCCAAGGCCTAATGGTTGCTTGTCCTGAAGAGATCGCCTATCGCCAAGGATGGATTAGTGCTGAGGCGGTTCAAAAGGTTGCTAGTTTGCTGAGTAAAAATACTTACGGTCAGTACCTCAATAAGATTTTGCACGAGCTCAATACTTCTGCCCAACCCATCTCTTTGTCTTCTAAGAAATAAAGGAAACATAGCGGTGTCTGCTCCTCATCCCAAGCTTCAAGTTACCTCCACAGCAATACATGATGTATTGATTATTGAGCCTAAGGTATTCGGTGATGAGCGTGGCTGGTTTACTGAGTCTTTTAATGCGCAGGATTTTGCGCAGGCCACAGGACTAACAGTGAACTTTGTGCAAGATAACCATTCCTTTTCTAAGCAATGGACTTTGCGTGGTTTGCACTATCAATTAGAACAAGCTCAAGGTAAATTGGTGCGCGTTGTGGCGGGTAGCGTCTTTGATGTCGCTGTGGATATTCGTAAGTCATCACCCACTTATGGCAAATGGGTTGGCGCTGAACTCAGCGCTCAGAATCATAAACAGATGTGGATTCCGGCGGGCTTAGCCCATGGCTTTTTGGTGCTATCTGAGGCTGCGGAGTTCTTGTATAAAACGACCGACTACTATCACCCTCAAAGCGAAGCCTGCTTAGCTTGGAATGATCCTACCGTAGGAGTGCAATGGCCCTTCCCAGAAGGCGTGACTCCAAATATGAATGCCAAAGATCAAAATGGCTTAGCTTGGGATACTGCTCCGAAGTTTTAAATCGCCTTGATAGCAAAAGATAAGATAATGCTCATATGAGCACTTCATCGCCCAAAATTTTATTAGTAAAGCTCTCCTCTTTAGGTGACGTACTTCACAATTTACCGCTGGTTTGGGATTTGCGAGCACGTTTACCTGCTGCGCAAATTGATTGGGTGGTCGAAGAGTCTTATGTTCATTTACTGGAGCCTTTATTGTCAAAAGATGGCTTTAGAGGTATCGATCGCATTATTCCTTTTGGCTTACGTCGTTGGAAAAAACATCTTTTTGAGCTTTCTACTTGGAAGCAATTTTTTTCTTTTAGAAGGCATTTGCAAGAAATCTCTTATGACGTCGTGATTGAAACCCAAGGCTTGCTCAAATCAGCTTTGGTCTGCGCATTGGCTAAAAAATCACCCAATACAGTAGTTGCTGGCTTGGCAAATGCTACTCAATTCTCAGGATATGAGCCGATTGCTAGATGGTTCTACAACCATCCAGTACAGGTTCCTGTGCAGACTCATGCAGTTGATCGTTCACGCTTAGTGATGTGCTCAGCATTTGATTGGCCTGCAATGAAGCGTTCGGACACTCCCCAGTTCTATGCATCCCGAATGAAAGTAGATTTATTAAAGCCATCTATTTCTGAATTAAAGACACCCTACATCTTATTTTTCCATTCCACGGCGAGAGAGGCTAAGCGTTGGTCTAATGAAGCCTGGATTGCTTTAGGTATTGAGCTTAGCAATCGTGGGTATCAAGTAGTTTTACCTTGGGGTAGTGCTGCTGAGAAGGCTGTTAGTACTGAACTGGCAAAGCAGATTCCAAATG
>CANIMS010000168.1 GCA_947468785.1 Betaproteobacteria bacterium | reverse complement strand
CCTTGAAACTGGGGCAGCAAGTCATTGCAGATAACAAACCAGGTGCATCAGGAAATATTGGCTCACAAATGGTTGCCAGCGCTGAGCCAGATGGCTACACCTTGTTATTGGGATACGCTGGAACCTTGTCAATTAATCCCTCACTTTTTGAAAAAGTACCATTTGATAGCGTAAAAGATTTTGCTCCGATTGGAAAAATTGGGGATGCTATTTTAATATTAGTGGCTAATAATGATTTTCAGGGCAAGACATTAGCGGATGTTATTGCGATATCCAAAAAAGATCCTAATGGACTCTCTTATGGAACATCAGGCACTGGGGGAACTCCGCATATTGCTGGAGAGCTATTTAAACAAAGGGCCGGTGCAAATTTAGTTCACGTACCTTACAAAGGCGGTGGTCAGGCCTTACTTGATTTATTAGGCGGCAATATCCCATTAGTTTATACAGCCGTTGCTGGAGCAAATCAGTATGTTGCTGCTGGAAGAATTAAAGCCATTGCTGTATCTAGTGCAAAGCGTAGTCCAAGCATGCCCGATGTGCCAACCTTTATAGAGAGTGGTGTTAAGGATTTTGTGATTGATGATTGGGTTGGATTATTGGCGCCAGCAAAAACACCTAAACCGATTATTAACAAATTGAATCAAGCATTAAATGAGATCCTGAGTTCTCCAGAGGGAAGGGCGAAGCTCTTATCTATGGGTATCTTCGCCTCTCCTGGAACACCTGAAAAATTTAGTGAACAAATTAAAGGTGATTTAATTCGCTTTGCGCCAATTGTGAAGGCTGCTCAAATCAAATCTGAATAATGTTAGAGTAGGTTGATTGGTATACCTATTGCATAAGTAATGAATGAGTTATATTTTTCTTAATAGTAGGAAATTAATCTCCTTGAGAGGTATCTTGATGATAAGTTCTACTTTTAACCCACCTTTTTTTGGGATGTCTCGGTTTTTAATCTGCTTGCTTATCTTATTTGGGATTCATCTTCCACTTTCAGCCCAAACTAATTTCCCCTCTAAACCACTGCGTCTGGTAGTTCCATTTCCCCCCGGGGGTTCTACCGATATTCTTGCGCGAGTGATGGCTCAAAAATTGAGCGACATTCTCGAGCAGCCAGTATTGGTCGATAACAAAGCTGGAGCTTCTGGCGCTATTGCTGCAGATTTTGTAGCTAAATCTAGCCCTGATGGATACACCCTAATTTTTGCAACGGCTAGTACCCAAGTGATTAATCCTGCTTTTAGCAAAGTGTCGTTTGATCCCGTGCAAGACTTTACTCCTGTAGGGATGATTGGGACATCTTCGTTAGGGTTGATTGTTAATTCTGAGGTACCGGGATCTGGAGTGCAGGACTTGGTAGTTTGGTTACGTGCAAATCCAGGTAAGGCTAATTTTGCTTCTTTTGGCAATATGACTGTGTCGCATCTGGCTGGAGAGCTTTTTATGCAGAGTACGAACACTCGCATGGTTCATGTTCCATATAAAGGTGCCCCAGCTGCAATGACTGATCTAATCGCTGGCCGTGTATCAGTTTATTTTGATGCTCTAACAAACGCGATACAAACATCCAAAACAGGGCGAGCAAAACTGATTGCAGTTACAAGTTTGCAGCGAAATGCTTCGATCCCCAATGTTCTAACGGTCGCAGAACAAGGCGTTCCTGGATTTGAGGCAGTTACTTGGTATGGCATCCTTGGCCCCGCAAAAATGCCACCCGATGTCGTTACCAAACTGAATGCAGCAATTAATAAAACATTAGCAGATAACGAGGTCCGAGAGAAGCTAGTCTTTATGGGTGTGGACTCTATACCGGCAGGTCCAGATGCCTTGGGGATTGTTGTTCGCCGTGACCTTGCGAAATGGATAAAGCTCTCTCAAGAAGTGAAGATTAAAACGGATTGAATTTATTAAGTGCTAACTTGAGTTTTTATTTTGGCTGGAACTCATCGGGCGCACCTGGTGGAATGGGCGGGTGCTCCTTTAGTGAGTTCTGAAAATTGATTACCATTTTTCGAATTGGACCCCTCACCCAGCCCTGGGTTGAATTTACATCTGACTCTTCTTTTGGGTCTTGAACAATATTAAATAGATAAGGTGTTTCAAGATGATTGGCGCCAGCATTTGGTTCTACTTCCCAAACAAAATGCATTTTCCAATCACGCCATTTTGCGGCTCTTAATTCTGTTTTGATGAAGTAAACGAAGCCTTCCCGATTTGATTTATCTTGCTTCCCTAAGAGAAATTCACTTTGATCTTGCCCATCAATAATTCGATCTGTGGGAAGTTCTAAATTAGCAATTTTTGCAAGGGTTGGAAATAAATCAACAACATGAATAATCTCATTTGTGACTTTTCCGGCTTGAATTTTATTGGGCCAACGAATAATTAAGGGCACTCTTAAAGCGCCTTCCATGGAGGTATGGTAGGTGCCAGTCCACATGCCTGCGCTCCCCCTCCAGGGCCTACGATATTCTGGACCGTTGTCGCTAGCAAAGATAAAAATGGTATTTTCTGAAAGATTGTTTTCCTTGATGGCGTCAATGATTTGACCCACCCTTGCATCCATTTCAATGAGCGAGTCTGCAAAGTCTCCATGTTTGGAGGCTCCCTCGAATTCACGATGTGGAAGTGTTGGGAAATGTAATTGAGTTAATGGCACATACAGAAAAAATGGCTTTTTATTAGCATTTCGTTTGATAAATTCACAGCTACGTTTTGTAAGTTCTGCATCAATTTTGCGACGCATCTCTAAATCGTAGAGCTCCTTTTTTTCTGCTGGTTTTCCTTTTACACCCTCCATAACATAGGGTGGCTCAACAATAGATTCATCGTAGCCAATTGAATCAAAAAACATACTTTCATTCGTAGTTCTTGGTATGCCATACCACTCATCAAACCCTTTGTCTTTTGGGTATCTGCCTTCTTTGTCACCTAGGTGCCATTTTCCATACATAGCAGTTGCATAACCTGCATCAGAAAATAACTCTGCAATAGTCTTTTCCCAAGGGATAATTCCTTGCGGTAATCCTGCGGGTACTGATTGAATAGCCCCAGTTCTAATTGGATGCCTTCCAGTCATCAATGCAGAGCGAGTTGGTACGCAATCACTTTCTACATTGAAGTTCAGAAAGCGTGTGCCCTCAAGAGCAAGGGCGTCAATTCTAGGTGTTGGCGCTCCACGAATTGCGCCGCCACCATAGCAGCCTAGTTCACCCCAGCCAAGGTTATCTGCCAGTATTAAAACTACATTGGGTTGAGTATTTATTGGTTTATTCATGATGTATGGAGTCTATTAAATGATTCACTTTAATCTATTGGAATTTGAAGAGTCTTATTTAACTCCGACCAGCGCTGTATTGACGTCTTTAAAAATAATTCAAATTCATTGGCGGCCATAGGTTTTGCTGTCAATCCAACTTCTAGTAATTTAGATTTAATTTCCGGCTTTTCTAAAACGATCCCAATTTCCTTAGACATCTTATTGAGAATTGATGGGGGTAAATTTTTTGGTGAGACTATGCCAACCCATTGATTAATGACTATGTCTTTAAAGCCGAGCTCGCTAAGTGTTGGTACGGTGGGAGCAGAGACGTTTCTTTGCGCGCTCGTAATCGCTAAAATTCGTATGCCACCTTTCTTTTGCTGGGCAAGTAGGGGAGCAAAGCCGAGGACTGCTGCTGGCGTTGTTCCTCCAGTTAAATCAATAATTGCTTGACCTCCCCCTTTATAGGGTACATGTATCCACTTGAAGTTACCCTGTTTTGCAAGCCATTCTCCAATGTAGTGTTGGTTTGTACCTTGTCCAGAAGTGCCGTAAGAAAGTGAATCTGGTTTATTTTTTGCAGCATTGATGAGGTCTTGTAAGGTTTGGTAAGGGGTTTGACCAGATACCGCTATTCCAATTGGCTGCTCTCCCAGTAAAGAGACGCCTATTAAATCCTTGCCTAGTCTCCAGCTTAAGGATTCTTTGGTTGCGCTAATAATGGCAATGCTGTCTGAAGCAACCGCAAAAGTATATCCATCTGGAGCAGCTGTAGCCGCGGCTTGCATGCCAATAGCGCCAGAAGCGCCGGGCCTATTTTCAACAATGATAGATTGACCTAAGGCTTTTCCGAGCTCCAAGGCGATTAATCTAGTAACGATATCATTTGTACCGCCAGCAGCCTGAGGCACAATGATTCGTATGGGGCGCTCCTTAGGCCACTCTTGTGCCCAAGAATGATTGGTCGACAAAAGACAAGTTAATAAGATGCAATATCTAGCTAGGTATTTTTTCATTCTGCTAGTTTAGGCTAACTTCAGAAAATACTACTAGTCGATACTTTCTATTGCTTTAATCAATGATTGTTGCTTATCTAAAACGCCTTTGGAGTAGCTAGATCTTAGGGTATTACTCTTACCTAGTCCTTTTGAATCAATTGCTCAAAAGCATTAATGAATGACTCAGCAGGTTGGGCTCCTTGCACAAGGTATTGATCATTCATAATGATCGCAGGAACTGAACTAATGCCAGCTTTTGTGTAAGTTGCCTCTTCT
>CANIMS010000167.1 GCA_947468785.1 Betaproteobacteria bacterium | reverse complement strand
TTTTCTGCTAGATGACGAAGCAAGGCATTGGCCACACCCAAATTACCTTCTGAGTTTTCAAAATCGATTGGATTGACTTTATGCGGCATCGTAGATGAGCCAATCTCACCAGCCTTAGTGCGCTGCTTAAAGTAGCCAACCGAGATATAAGCCCAAAAGTCACGATCCATATCTAAAAGAATCGTATTAGCGCGTGCGATCGCATCAAATAATTGCGCCATTCCATCATGCGGTTCAATCTGAATGGTGTAAGGATTAAACGTTAAGCCTAAGCGCTTCTCCACTACCCCCTTAGAAAAATTTTCCCAATCAAAGTCAGGGTATGCAGAAAGATGGGCGTTGTAGTTACCTACTGCGCCATTCATCTTGCCAAACAAGGGAACTGCAGCAATCACATCGATGGCGCGCTCAAGTCGTTTTGCAATATTGGCAATCTCTTTTCCCAAGGTGGTGGGAGAAGCAGGTTGACCATGAGTACGCGACAGTAAAGGTACTTTTGCATTCTCAATTGCCAAGTCGGTTAAGACTGACAGAATCTTGTTTAGCTGCGGCAATAGCACTTCATCGCGAGCACCACGTAGCATCAAACCATGCGAGGTATTGTTGATGTCTTCAGAGGTACAAGCAAAGTGAATGAACTCACTCGCTTTTAATAGATCGGGGTGTCCAGAGACTTTTTCTTTTAAGAAATACTCAACCGCTTTCACATCATGATTGGTGACCGCTTCAATATCCTTGATTCGCTGAGCATCAGCATCAGAGAAATTTTCTGGCAAAGATAATAAGAAGGCTTCGTCTGCTGCATTGATTTTGGGTACGTCAGGCAAACCAGCCGAGGCTAATGCCAAAAGCCAGTGGATTTCCACAAAAACACGCTGACGCATAAAAGCAGCCTCAGAAAGCCAAGGGCGGAGCGCATCCAGTTTGCCGGCATAACGGCCGTCTAGTGGAGAAAGGGCATTAAGGGTTGAAAGCGGCTGACTCACGGAAATTGCCTTTGCACTGAATATGTCAATAAAACCTGATTTTAATGCGTTCTGCCTAGCTTTCCCAGGATCGCTATACTGTGGCCTATGAAACTAATCGGATCCCTAACCAGCCCCTACGTACGTAAAGTACGTATCGATTTCTCTGAAAAAAAGGTAGATGTTGACCACGTTCTCGAGAACGTTTGGGCCCCTGACACCAAAATCACCCAAACCAACCCATTAGGCAAGGTTCCTTGCCTTGTTTTAGAGGATGGTGGGGTGATCTATGACTCCAGAGTTATTGCTGAATACGCTGATGGTTTAAGCCCCGTGAGCAAGCTAATTCCTGTTGATACCCGTGATCGCGCCTCCGTAAAAACATGGGAGGCATTGGCAGATGGAATCATGGATGCCGGTATTTTGGCCCGCCTTGAACTTACCTTACGCCCAGCTGAGCAACAAAGCAAAACTTGGGTTGATCGTCAAATGGGCAAGATTCAAACGGCTTTGCGTCAAATGTCAGAACAGCTTGGTGAAAATGCATGGTGTCATGGCAATCAAATGACATTGGCAGATATTGCAGTGGGTTGTGCAGTTGGGTATTTACTGTTTCGCTATCCAGAATTGCAATGGCAAAAGCAATATCCTAATCTCGATCGCCTCTATCAAAAGTTGATGCAAAGAAATTCTTTTATTGAGACTGCGCCACCTGCAGCGTAATACTTAGGCGGAAATAATTCCGCCGCCCAAACAAATATCTCCGTCATATAAGACGGCTGACTGTCCAGGTGTTACCGCCCACTGAGCTTGCGGAAAGCTCAACTCAAAACTCTGTGGCCCTTCACCACCGGCAACAATTTCGCAAGCAGAATCTACTTGACGATAACGGGTCTTGGCAGAGTATTTTCCTGATACCGGTGCACTACCAGCAACCCAGCTTGCATCAATCGCTTCAAGCTTGTTAGCCAATAGCCATGGGTGTTCATGCCCCTGGGCTACATATAAAGTGTTGTTGGGAATATCCTTGCGCGCTACATACCAAGCATCCCCATTACCGTCTTGACTACCACCGAGCCCAATACCTTTTCGCTGCCCTAAGGTAAAGAAAGCCAAGCCCATATGTTCTCCAACCGTTTTTCCTTCTGGCGTTTTAATTGGGCCAGGTGTAGTAGGTAAGTAACGATTTAAAAATTCACGGAAAGGGCGCTCACCAATAAAACAAATTCCAGTGGAATCTTTTTTACGAGCATTAGGTAGCCCAATTTTTTCTGCAATTTGGCGCACTTCTATTTTGGGTATCTCCCCCAGAGGAAATAAAACATTGCTAAGTTGAGTTTGAGTAAGACGATGTAAAAAATAACTTTGATCTTTACTAGCATCCACTGCTTTTAGTAATTGCACTTTGCCGGCCTGATGACGCACTCTTGCGTAATGGCCAGTAGCAATGGCATCGGCACCTAAACTCATAGCATGGTCTAAAAAGGCTTTAAATTTAATTTCGGCATTACAAAGAACGTCGGGATTAGGGGTTCTCCCTGCGGCGTATTCTCGTAAAAAGTCAGCAAAGACCCTTTCCCGATACTCCGCAGCAAAATTGACCGCCTCTACGTCAATACCGATCAAATCAGCAACTGACACAACATCTAACCAATCCTGCCTGGCCGAGCAGTATTCGTCGTTGTCGTCATCCTCCCAATTCTTCATAAATAAGCCAATAACCTCATACCCCTGCTCTTTGAGCATCCAGGCTGCAACCGACGAATCTACCCCTCCAGACATGCCAATGACGACTTTCTTGGGCTTTATAGGGGGGGTTGAGGAAGAATTGGGTGAAATCATCAAAAAAATGCGAGAATACTTAATAAATTGGTAGTCCCCATTGTAGAAGTCTCAACCCGATTTCGCAGAATTATAGGTAAAAACCAAACCGGCAAACCTAGGGGCTAACTAAGTAGGTAAAACCTACCCTGTTTATCTATAAAATAGACCTTTTAAAAATTTTGCTTTTGGAGACATGCCATGCGCATAGGAGTGCCGCTGGAAACAAGGCCCGGGGAAACTCGAGTAGCCGCCACACCGGAAACCGTTAAAAAACTGATTGGTCAGGGTCATACCGTCGTCATTCAAAAAGATGCCGGTTTACACGCTAGTCAACCTGACGCTGCATACGAAGCTGTAGGCGCCACTATTGGAAGTGCTGCAGATGCCTTTGGCGCAGAACTTGTCCTCAAAGTGCGCGCACCAGAAGCGAGTGAGCTCAAGCAAATCAAAGCAGGTAGCGTGCTCATGGGCATGCTCGATCCATTTGATAGCGACAACATCGCTGCAATGGCCGCACAAGGTGTAACTGCGTTCTCGTTGGAAGCAGCACCTCGTACTACTCGTGCACAAAGCATGGACGTACTCTCTTCTCAAGCAAATATCGCTGGTTACAAAGCAGTCATGGTGGCCACCAATGAATATCAACGCTTCATGCCAATGCTCATGACTGCCGCTGGAACTGTAAAGGCAGCCCGTGTATTAATTTTGGGTGCTGGTGTTGCAGGCCTACAAGCTATTGCAACAGCAAAACGCCTTGGTGCTGTGATTGAAGCATCGGATGTTCGCCCTGCTGCTAAAGAGCAAATTGAATCCTTGGGCGCTAAGTTTGTTGATGTACCTTACGAAACAGACGAAGAGCGTGAAATCGCACAAGGTGTTGGCGGCTATGCACGGCCTATGCCAGAAGCTTGGATGAAACGTCAAGCTGCTCTAGTGGCTGAGCGTGCTCAACAAGCTGACATCGTGATTACTACTGCATTGATTCCAGGCCGTAAACCACCGGTACTTCTGCATAGCGATACCGTTGCTAATATGAAACCTGGATCTGTCGTCATTGACCTAGCTGCTGGCAAAGGTGATAACGGCTCTGGTAACTGCCCGCTGACTCAAGCTGACAAGATTGTTAATACCAATGGCGTCAAGATCGTTGGTTATACCAACTTACCAAGCATGGTGGCTGCTGATGCCTCAGCTCTGTATGCACGTAATTTGCTCGACTTCCTCAAGCTGATTGTCGATAAAGAAGCAAAGTTAGTGATCCCTACAGATGACGATATTGTCACTGCCTGCTTAATGTGTCGTGATGGCCAAGCCGTCCGCAAAAACTAATAGTAAAAAATATTAAGGAAATATTATGGATCTCGCTGCCTTTCAAAGCATCCTCACAGTCCAAAACATTACTGTTTTCGTGTTAGCCATTTTTGTTGGTTACCACGTTGTTTGGAACGTTACTCCAGCACTACATACTCCTTTGATGGCCGTCACTAACGCCATCTCTGGAATCATTATTGTGGGCGCTTTACTGCAAACTGAAGTTATTGGTGGAGATGAAATCACCCTCACAAGCATTATTGGTGCAGTTGCAGTATTCCTTGCATCCATTAATATTTTTGGTGGCTTTATGGTCACCCGTCGCATGCTAGAAATGTTCAAGAAAAAAGTTCCTAAAGCTGATGCAGCTGGAACTAAATAAAACTAGAACAAGATCTATATAGAGACCAAAATAATGTCAAATATCACCGCTATTTCTTACCTCATTTCCTCAGTGCTGTTTATTCTGGCACTGCGTGG
>CANIMS010000166.1 GCA_947468785.1 Betaproteobacteria bacterium | reverse complement strand
CCAGTTGCGACCTGAAGCGCCTGTAATCATTCCATCATCTGCATATTGCTGAACATTTGACAGTAAGGGGACTTGAGACCAGTCTATATGTGCGGTACATTTTGATCCCCTAGCTAATTCCAATAGGTGACCCGCTAGACCAAAACCGGTGACATCGGTTAAGGCATGTACTCCAGGGAGTTTCGCTAGATCTGGGCCTGCAATATTGAGTTTGGTGGTATTGGCAATCATCTCAGCGTAACCATCGGGTCCCAGAGCATCTTTCTTAAGGGCTGCAGAAAGAATGCCGACCCCTAAGGGCTTTCCAAGAATGAGGACATCACCTGGCCTTGCCGAGGCATTGCTTTTGATGCGCTTGGGATCGACGATGCCTATGGCAACTAAACCATAGATGGGTTCAACAGAATCAATTGTGTGGCCACCAGCGATGGGAATACCAGCACTACGACAAGCTTCTGCACCGCCTTCTAATATTTTTGCAATCGTTTTATTCGATAGTACTTTGATCGGCATGCCAACCAATGCCAGCGCAAACAAGGGAGTTCCACCCATGGCATAGATATCGCTAATGGCATTCGTTGCAGCAATCTTTCCGAAATCAAACGGGTCATCCACGATGGGCATAAAAAAATCGGTAGTGGCAACAATCGCTTGTGAGTCATTGATTTGATAAACCGCTGCGTCATCTGATGTTTCAATACCAATGAGTAACTCTTTTGGAAAAGGTAGCTGAGGAACGCCCTTCAGAATTTCCGACAGAACGCCGGGGGCAATTTTGCAACCGCAACCACCACCATGAGAGAGGGAGGTGAGGCGGGGTTCGTTGATTTCAGTCATAGGAAAATATTTTAATACCAGATTTATCTGCTAAAGCTCTTCTTTGGTGGGGCACTGCGTTTAGCCGGGGGCTTGCCTCTAGGAGCATTTGAGTTACCACCGCCGGATTTTTGGGTGCTGGGCTTTCTGGATTGTTGATGTTGTTGACTGCGCAGTTGTATAGGCTGAGCAACGGCATTGGGATCAGGCTCAAATCCAGCAATGATCTCTTGTGGTAATTTTTGTTTAATTAGCTTCTCAATATCTCTGAGCATTTGATGTTCATCCACGCACACTAGGGATACAGCTACTCCATTTGATCCAGCGCGGCCAGTTCTGCCAATACGATGAACATAATCTTCCGATACATTTGGCAGGTCATAGTTCACTACATGCGGCAGTTGGTCGATATCGATTCCCCGTGCAGCAATATCTGTAGCAATCAAGGCGGTTAATTTTCCCGCTTTAAAGTCAGCCAATGCTTTGGTGCGAGCAGTTTGGCTTTTATTGCCATGAATGGCCATACAAGTGATGCCATCTTTTTCCAATTGCGTCACTAACTTATTGGCACCATGCTTAGTCCGTGTGAACACCAATACCTGTTTCCAGTCATTTGACTTAATGAGGTGCGCTAGTAATGGATGTTTTTTATTCCGATCAACTGGATGGATCAATTGCGCAATGGCTTCATTGGCGCTATTGCTGCGTGCTACCTCAATCAATTCTGGAGAATTGAGTAAGCTATCTGCTAGAGATTTAATTTCTGTGGAGAAGGTTGCAGAGAATAAGAGGTTCTGTCTCTTTTTAGGCAATGCTGCCAAGACCTTTTTGATATCTCGCAAGAAGCCCATATCCAGCATGCGATCTGCTTCATCTAGCACCAAAATTTCAATATCATTTAATGAAACACATTTTTGAGACATTAAATCTAAGAGGCGACCTGGAGTTGCAACCAAGATGTCTAAGCCCGCTGCAATTGCCTTAATCTGTGGATTAGCTCCAACCCCACCAAAAATTACTGCGGATTTTAGGCCAGTATATTTTCCATAGGTCATGACAGATTCTTGGATCTGCGCTGCTAACTCTCGGGTAGGAGTCAGAATCAGAACGCGCAGGAGACGTTTGCCGCTTGGTTTGCTAGTAGTGCTCAAGCGTTGCAAAATCGGAAGTGTAAAGCCAGCAGTTTTTCCAGTGCCGGTTTGTGCTGCAGCAAGTAAGTCGCCGCCCTTTAAGACAGCAGGAATCGATTTAGCTTGTATAGGAGTAGGACTGGTGTAGCCCTCTTCGGCAATAGCGCGAAGAATAGGTTCGGATAAACCGAGATCAGTAAATAACATAGGTGCCAATGAAGTATTGGCCCGTATTCAATAAAAAGACAATCCCGGCCAATGGGGTGAGCTGCTACGCTAAAGCATTTGCAGTAAGAGCGCCTAGTTTAAGGCATTCCCCACTCAGGATGAATTATTAGGGAGTGGCCCAGAGATTTGGAACGAGTTTATTGGCGTAACCAGAGATAAAACCCTTTTCAAGGCCAGAGGCAGGATCGTATACCAGTCGTTGTACCTTTCCAATATTGGCGCCATATACATGAATACTGATTGAGATTTGGTCAGTGTGGTTATTGGCTACTTCATGGATGTCATGGGTGTTTGGCGAAACAGTGTCGACATGCCCTGGATAAGAGATGATCGGAGTGCCTGGCTTGTAACTTCCATCAGGCTGCTCATGATAAGGAGTTCCTTTTTCTTCGCCGCGTAGTTGACCCACCATACCCCAAACAGTGTGATTGTGTACGGGGGTTTTTTGACCAGGTGCCCATACAAAGCTCACTACCGAAAAGCGATCGAATGGATCGGCATATAGTAAATATTGCTGGTAGTACTGGGGGTGTGGTTTCGTAAATTCTTCAGGAAGCCAGTCATCCACCGAGATTAGATTCTCAAGCAGTACCTTCCCTTTGGTAAAAATAATCTCTTCACTTGGATTTTTCTCAAGTAATTGAGTGAAGCTTTTCACAAAGCTTAATAGTTTTCCGTCAGTCATGATGTTTTTCATTGGTAAACAACCAATCTGGTAGGGCCTTGGGTTTTAGGGTTTTTGTATCAACACAAACAATATGAATCAAAGCGCTTGCAACCATTTGTAAATCATTGGCATTGCCATCCTGAATCATTCGGCTAGCGGTTTGTTTCACTGCTACATATGCTCTCCCTCGATGCTCGATCACTTGATCGATGTAGAGCAGATCATCTAATCTACCTGGCTTATAAAACTGCATCGTCAGTTCTCGGACAGGAAGCAATATGCCGAATTCATCAACGAGTTTAGTGGGGCTAAGGTTTCGTTGATAAAGCCATTCTGCACGGCTACGTTCAAAAATTTCTAGGTAACGACCGTGATATACAAAACCAGCGGCATCCGTATCAGAGTAGCAAACGCGATATAGGTATGGAGGAGAGGCAGCAGTCATTCTTAATTAGTTCGAAATGGGCAATAGAAGAATCATATTACGATGGGCTATCCCAGCTTCCTCGTAAATGGGGCCTTGGGTTACAAACCCTAATTTTTCATAAAAAGGGATGGCTGTTACCTGTGAATGAAGGCTAATACTCAATATATTCTTAGACTGGGCAAGTTCAAGCAACTTGAGGAGGATGGCCTTTCCCACCCCTTCTTGGCGAAAGTCGGCGAGAACAGCCATTCTTCCAATTTGCCCCTGATTCATACCCATGTCGACTAGTCTGCCGGTGCCAATGCATTCAGATCCCTGAAAGGCGAGAGCATGCCAGCATAGTGGGTCAAAATCATCAAGCTCGAGCTCAGGAGGGACGCCTTGTTCCTCAATGAATACTTGCTTACGAATTGCATAGGCTTCTTTAGAGGCCTGCTGCCAGGTTTGAATCAATATCACTTGTAGCCCAATATTAAAAAGACTCGACTTGGAAATAGCTTGGAATTGAATATACCGTAGGTACAATGAATTGAGCAGCCATTTGGCTGATTTGACCTCTCTCTATTTGGAGCTATTTTGAAAAAATCCCTTATTGCTAGTTTATTTGTGACGGCAGGTTTTATATGCGCAAATGCTACTTTTGCGCAAGTACCAGCCAAGATGCTTCCTTTGGCTGCTGAAGTAGCGGTCTTAACTGCCACGGTTGATTCAGTGGATGTGAAGAAGCGTATTGTGGTTTTGAAGGATTCAAACGGAAATTTAGCTCAGATGAATGTTTCTAAGCAGGTCAATGATCTAGAAAAAGTCAAGAAGGGCGATGTTTTTGTTATTGAGCATGCACAAGCAATTGCTGTTGGTTTAACTGCTGCAGGCAAGGATGCTAAACCAGGTATTTCAGGTGTGCGCTCTGTCACTGTAGCGGGCAAGGGATCAGCCAAACCATTTGAAGAGACAACTGACACTATTTACGCTACGGTAAAGATTTCTACTATTGATGCCAAGTCACGGGTTGTTACTTTCACTATGCCTAACGGTGAGAAACAAAAAGTAAAAGTAGATCAAAGCGTACTTGGACTTGAGAAATTCAAAGTTGGTGATGATGTCATGATTGAGTACGTCGACGATACCGCTATTGGATTTGTAACACCTAAGAAGTAATTCTTTCTTGTCAAAATAAAGCCCGCAGATGCGGGCTTTATTTATTGGGACTTATGCATTACTTTTTAGCATTTGGGAAAAAGAGCTGTTCACCACCAAGTTGATAACTGGCAATAACATCTTGGCCATTCTTGGACAAAATCCAATCGATGAAGGCCTGTCCTTCCGCCTTTTTCACATTTGGAAATTTGGCT
>CANIMS010000165.1 GCA_947468785.1 Betaproteobacteria bacterium | reverse complement strand
CAAGACATTTGCCATTAAAGGCAAAGCCATCCATTGCAGAATTATCTGCTGATGGCACATCAATGGGTGATAGGACATCTTCAGCCAAGATGCGGTTGATTGCTTGATCTAAAGAGACGCTGTCGATATCCGCGGGCTTATTGAGAGACCTTGATTCGGTAATCAGCTCATCCACCAATTGCGCAATCGCTTTGCGAGCCTCATCTACATGCAAAGAAGGGGTTAGGAGGATAGGATTATTGGGCGAATGATTCATGAAGATACTGCTTCTAGGGTTTTGAGTTCCTCTGGGGTATTGATATTCGCAAAGGCATTGGCATTTTCAAATATCACCGTGCTGGAATGCAATTCTTTAAACCAGTGATCGATTTTGAGATTGCCTTTCTCTAGGAAGAGTTTTAATGCGTCCAGTAGATCAGCACGCATTAAACAGAAAACGGGTTGCGCCCACACTTTGCCATCGCTCTCTTTGCTTGAGGCGTAGACCAATTGAAAATCGTCACGTTCCATTTCTGCTGCTAGCAGGACTCCAAGATCCAGAGGAAGAAGCGGCGAATCGCAGGGGGAGGTCAAAAGATAGGGGGTTTTACAGGCCTTTAGTCCAACTGAGAATCCCGCCAGTGGTCCGGAAAAATCTGGTGTTTCATCGAGGATGACAGGGTAGCCGTAGGAAGCATATTTGGTGATGTTGCGATTGGCGTTAATCAAAATCGAACCCACTTGGTTCTGGAGGCGACTGATAGCAGAAGCAATTAAGGGTTTCCCAAGAAAGGGAATTAAGCCTTTATCAATCCCGCCCATTCGCTGTGCTCTACCGCCGGCTAGGATTAATCCAGTAATGTGTTCTGCGCCAATCATTAGCCACCGATATAAGACATTTCGACTTTGCGATTGCCAGCCGATGGGTTGGTAGTATTTGATCCGCGAATTTCAGAATAGTGATCATCTCGATTGGACCAAGTACTCATGATGGCGTTAGCAATTTCTAAATCACTATGACCAGAGCGCAGCAGAGTCTTGAAATCAAAACCCTGATTGGCAAATAAGCATTGGTACATTTGACCGTCTGTAGAAATTCGGGCGCGGGTGCATTCATGGCAGAAGGTTTGAGTCACGCTAGAGATAACGCCAATTTCTCCTGATCCATCAAGATATCGCCAGCGTTGGGCGACTTCGCCCGTGTAATTTGCCTCAATTGCTTCCAGAGGAAATGATTCATGAATGCGAGCGATGACCTCCTTAGAGGGAAGTACTTCCGCCATATTCCAGCCGTTAGAGCTACCCACATCCATAAATTCAATAAAACGCAGAATCACGCCGCTGTTTTTGAAATGCTTTGCCATAGGAAGAATTTCGTGATCATTCGTTCCTTTTTTAACAACCATATTGACCTTGATATTCTCAAAGCCAACTTCCTGTGCTGCCAAGATGCCATCCAATACATCAGCTACAGGAAAATCGACATCATTCATCTTTTTAAAGACCTCATCATTTAAACCATCTAGGCTGATGGTGAGTCTTTGTAAGCCGGCAGCTTTTAATGCAGCCGCTTTTTTGCGCAGGATACTGCCATTAGTCGTTAAGGTGAGATCTAACGCTTTGCCATCAGGTGTTCTGACTTGTGCCAGCATTTCAATCAGCACCTCTAAGTTTTTTCGAAGTAATGGCTCGCCACCAGTGAGTCGTATTTTTTCAACACCTAAACTAGCAAAGATGGTGGTGAGGCGAGTGATTTCTTCAAAGCTCAGTAATTCTTTGTGCGAAAGGTAGGGATAGTTTTGATCAAATACCTCTTTTGGCATGCAATATGTGCAGCGAAAATTGCAACGGTCGGTTACTGAGATGCGAAGGTCTCGCAGAGTACGGCCCCTGGAATCTTTAGTGTGACCGTGGGGCGCAACTAGATTTTCAGGAATAGCAGGTCTTAGGCCTGTGCCTTCATCAATGCGAATGGGGATTACTTTTTCAACCATGTTCTGAATTATGGCGTTGAAAAGGGGTTTCTGCCAAACCACCAAATATCCTTGTGAGATAAATGGCGGTCTGGAGAAAAAGCCTTAAACCGTTTTTTCTTGGCCGCCGGTTTCAACTAAAACCATTGGGCCGTCAGGCAAGCTTGCCGCCGGTTTTGGTGTTCTACCTAAATTTTCCACTACAGGCTCTGCCTGAATCTGGCCTTGGACTTCAGCATGTTTGCCAGAGTCCGTTGCTACCCAAATCATTCCTGCTGATTGGACAACGCTATGTAGAGGAGTTTCTTCAAGCGCCTGGAAGGCGACCTTCGGAAGTTCTGGAATAGGCTTCACAATCACTTCAAGAGCAGCAGCAACTGCCACTATTGGAGCTTCTGCTGGTGTAGGGCGCGGTGCGCGAGGTGCGCGAGGCGCTCTTTCAGGTTTGGCTGATACAGGCTTAGCATTGCCAAAGCTATTGGCAATATTTTGCATTGGCATCGTTGCAGATGCACCCGCCATTCCGGAAGGTGGTCCAGTGAAAGTGGAGGCACTTGCTATCGGAGCAGTTGTTGTATCGCCAGTGCCATCACTGCGCTCACGTTGACCACGACCACGACCACGACGATTACGACCACGACCACGACGCTCTTCACCATCTGCGCTTGATGGCGTTTCGCTACCAGGAGTAGCTTCAGTTGCTGGCGTTACCGCAGCTGAATTTCCTTGATTGCGATTTGCTTCTTGGCGTTCTGGCTTAGGACCATTTTGGTTATTGCGATTACCGTTACGGTTATTGCGGTTACGGTTGTTATTGCCGCCTTCTGTAGGCGCACCTTCAGCTGCACTTGCTGCAGGACGCTCAGCACGCTCACCGCGACGACCACGGTTGCGGTTGCGATCACCATTGCGACCTTGATTACGACCGCGACCATTCGTTGGTGCTGGCTTCTCTTCTGCTGCAGGAGCTGAAGAGAACATGCGTTTAATAAATCCAAACAAACCACCAGAACTCTCGGTTGCCGTTACTTCAGCGCGAGCTGGGCGTGGTTGGCTAATAGGTGCAGGTTGAGTTGGTGTGATTCCTTTGACTGCTGCTTCAGGACGCGCCTTAACATCAGCGTCTTTACGGCTTACCGTGGTATCCGTTTCAAGTTCGCGAGCAGCTTCTTCAGCCATCACATAACTTGCTTTTTGATCATCCAGACGGGGGTCATCATGGCGCAAACGCTCAAGCTTGTAATGAGGTGTTTCGAGGTGCTTATTCGGAACCATCAAGACATTGACCTTGAAGCGCGTTTCAATCTTGATTACCTCAGCACGCTTTTCATTCAAGAGGAATGCAGCAACTTCAACCGGTACTTGCGTATGAATTGCGGCAGTGTTCTCTTTCATTGCCTCTTCTTGGATGATACGAAGTACTTGCAATGCTGAAGATTCAGTATCGCGAATATGACCAGTTCCATTACAACGTGGGCAGGTAACATGGCTACCTTCCGATAGTGCTGGACGCAAACGCTGGCGTGACATTTCCATCAAGCCAAATTTGGAGATCTTGCCCATTTGCACACGTGCACGATCATGACGCAGAGCATCGCGTAAACGATTCTCAACATCTTTTTGTGCCTTGCTCGATTCCATATCAATGAAGTCGATCACGATCAGGCCGCCTAAGTCACGCAAACGCGCTTGACGGGCGATTTCATCGGCAGCTTCTAAGTTGGTGCGGGTAGCAGTTTCTTCAATATCTGAGCCGCGTGTTGCACGTGCAGAGTTGACGTCGACCGAAACCAGGGCTTCGGTATGGTCAATCACAATAGCGCCGCCTGATGGCAGTGGTACTGTGCGTGAATATGCAGTTTCAATCTGATGCTCAATTTGGAAACGCGAGAACAAAGGCACATCATCCTGATAGCGCTTTACTCTTGGCAGGTTATCCGGCATCACTACTGACATAAATGCAGCAGCTTGTTCGTAGATGTCATCGGTATCGATGAGGATCTCACCAATATCAGGCTGGAAGTAATCGCGAATCGCGCGAATGACCAAACTAGACTCGAGGTAAATTAGCAAGGGTGCTGAGTTGCCTTTCGCAGCTTCATCAATTGCTTTCCACAACTGCATCAAATAGCTTAAGTCCCACTGTAGTTCAGTGGCATCACGGCCAATACCAGCGGTACGTGCAATGATGCTCATGCCATCGGGAACTTCCAATTGAGACATTGCCTCACGGAGTTCCTGGCGATCTTCACCTTCGATGCGTCGAGAGACGCCTCCACCACGGGGATTATTGGGCATCAGCACCAAATAACGTCCAGCTAGGGAAACAAAAGAAGTGAGTGCCGCGCCTTTTTGGCCGCGCTCTTCTTTTTCTACCTGAACAATGATTTCTTGACCTTCGCGCAAAGCATCCTTAATGGAGGCATTGCGGACGTCTATACCCTCTTTAAAGTAGGCTCTGGCAACTTCCTTGAATGGCAAAAAGCCATGGCGCTCTTCGCCGTAATTGACGAAGCAGGCCTCAAGGGATGGTTCAATACGGGTAATAACACCTTTATAGATATTGCCTTTGCGTTGTTCACGACCGGCAGCTTCGATATCGATATCAATGAGTTTTTGACCATCAACGATGGCAACTCGCAACTCTTCTTGTTGAGTTGCATTAAACAACAT
>CANIMS010000164.1 GCA_947468785.1 Betaproteobacteria bacterium | reverse complement strand
GCCATGATTTGCTTGAGAGAGCCTTCTCTAGGTCCAGTCTTTGGTGTTAAGGGTGGGGCTGCAGGCGGTGGTTTTGCTCAGATTGTTCCAATGGAGGATATCAATCTTCACTTTACGGGTGATTTCTCAGCGATTGCTTTAGCTAATAATCTGCTTGCTGCTGTGATTGATAATCACATCTACCACGGCAACCAGCTTGGAATAGACGTGCGGCGTATTCAATGGAAGCGTGTGGTTGATATGAATGACCGCGCTTTGCGACAGATTAACGTTGGTCTAGGTGGACCAGGTAACGGATACCCCCGCGAAGATGGGTTCGACATCGTAGTGGCATCGGAAATCATGGCGATCTTCTGCTTGGCCAGTTCGATCGAAGATCTTAAAAAGCGGCTCGGTGAAATTGTGGTTGCATATACACGAGAACTAAAGCCAGTGCTTGCTAAAGAGCTAAACGCACATGGTGCGATGACAGTTCTTTTGAAAGATGCTTTAGCCCCTAATTTAGTTCAAACCTTGGAAAATAATCCCGCCTTTGTGCACGGTGGACCGTTTGCTAATATTGCCCATGGGTGTAATTCGGTAATTGCAACTCAAGCTGCGCTAAAGCTTGCTGATTACGTAGTTACTGAAGCTGGCTTTGGTGCTGATTTAGGTGCGGAAAAGTTTATCGATATCAAATGCCGTAAATCAGGTTTGCGGCCTTCAGCTGCCGTAATTGTTGTTACAGTGCGCGCTATGAAATACCATGGTGGCGCTGATCTAACCACGCTCACTACAGAGAATCTTGCAGCGCTTGACAAGGGATTAGTCAATCTAGAGCGTCACGTTGAGAACATCACTGATGTTTACAACATGCCATGTGTTGTTTCCATCAACAAATTCTCGAGTGATACGCCCGCTGAAATTGAAATGATTCGGACTCGGATGGAGAAATTGGGCGTGAAGATTGTGCTCGCTTCCCATTGGGGAGACGGTGGAAAAGGCGCTTCTGAGTTAGCCAAAATTGTGGTTGATTTGTGCGAGAGTCAGGATAAAAAAATGCAATTTGTCTACGAGGACGCTGATACGCTTTGGGACAAAATAAATAAGATTGCAAAAAAAGTTTATCGTGCCAGCGAAGTTGCTGCTGACTCAAAGATTCGCGCTCAAATTCAAACATTGCAAGACGAGGGTTATGGCAATTACCCAGTATGCGTAGCCAAAACACAGAGTTCGTTTTCTACCGATCCAAAGCTGCGTGGTGCACCAGAAGATCATGTGATTACGATTCGCGAGGTTCGTCTCGCGGCTGGCGCTCAATTTGTCGTAATGGTTTGCGGTGATATCATGACCATGCCCGGTCTTCCGAAAGTTCCGTCAGCCGCTAAGATTGATTTTGTCGATGGTAAAGTTGTCGGTTTATTTTAATTTTATTGAAATCAAAGGATAAGAAAAATGGCTAAAACTGCTGAACAATGGATTCAAACTCCCCCATTTCCAACAAGTCATTTTGTGGATAGTCGCATTTATACCGATGAGACATTGTTTAAAGAAGAGCAAGAAAAGATTTTCAATAAGAGCTGGATTATTGCCTGCCACGAGAGCGAATTGCCTGGTGCCTATGACTACCGCACGTTCTCCCACCCCGGCGGAGCGCCATTAATTGTTGTGAAGGGTGAGGATTTAAAGGTCCGCTCTTTTTATAATATTTGCCCACATCGTGGCAATACACTTTTATATGATCCAGTTGGCAATGCTAAACGTATCACTTGTATTTTCCATGCTTGGATGTTTGATACAAAGGGTAATTGCCTGGAAATTTCTCGTGGTAAGCAGGGCTATCAAGATCGGTACACCTGTGACGATGCTTCACTTCGAGAAGTGCGCACTGAGATTGGTTACGGTGGCTTTGTTTGGGTTAACGTTGATGACAACGCCTGCTCTCTCAAAGAATTTATCGGCGATTCAATGAATATGCTTGATGAGCAACTTTCAATGCCGCTTGAGGTATTCCACTATCACAAGGCGATTGTTGATACCAATTACAAGCTTTGGCATGATACCAACAGCGAGTTCTATCACGATTACATGCATTACTTCAACCGGGCTACTGGAATGATTCAGCCTGGTTATTTTGACCGCAAATATACTGGCTATCCTAATGGTCACGCTTCGGTCGGTTCCATGGAGATCAAATATGACGCCTATCAAGGAAGCAAGGCTCGCTCGGTTGGCTGGCCTGGTTTAGCTCCTGGCGGTTGGGTTCTGATTGATATTTTCCCAGGCATGACTTTTAATTTGCGTACTTCCGTGTTGCGTATGGATACCGCTATTCCGCTAGGCCCCAATAAATTACTTATCGAATTCCGTGGCCTTGGTCTAAAGAGTGATACTCCTGAGCAACGCGCAGAGCGAGTTCGTGACCACAATTTCATCTGGGGTCCTTTTGGTAGGAATCTGCACGAAGATCTGCTTGGTGTTCATGGACAGGGTAGAGCAATGCGTGAAGGCACCGATAGTAAGTGGGTCATCCATGGTCGCGAAGAGAACATGACGATCCATGATGAAGGTGGAATGCGCCACTTCTATTCGGAGTGGAGTAAGAAAATGAACCGTCAAGCCTTTAATCCGATGGGTGATAACAAGCTGACTCAGGCAGCTTAATTCGAAAATAATAATAAAGGTTGAACAATAATGAGAGAACAGGTTTCTGAACTGATCTACAGAAGTTTTTTAACGTTGGATGATCTTGATTTTCCTGGCTATATTAGCTTGTGTCTTCCTGAATTCAATTATAAGATTGGTGCATATAGCCCAGAAATTCGAAAGCAAATGACTTGGCTTGAAGAATCTCGCGATTCAATGAAGTTGCTATTTGAAAGTTTGCCAAAGCACAATAGTGATCATTCTCGCCTGTCCCGTTTGGGTAACATTTATCTCATGAATAAAGAGTCGAATGGGGATTGGTCTGCCCTTACATTTTTGCAAGTATTTCGTACTACCTTAGACGGTGGTGCCTCTGAGTTGTTTGCAATTGGTAAGATCAAGGATACGATTCGGGGGTCCGATGGCGGTCTTAAATTACTAAGTCGAGATATTCAACTTGAGACTAGAATGTTTGGTTTCGGGCATCACATACCCTTCTAGAAAATTTCTGCCAGATTAGATTGGTTAAGCGATGAAGATAGAGTTATCTGGCACAGGTGTAAGCCTTGATTTTGAGTGCCCCACAAATGAACGAATTTTATATGCGGGGTTGAGCACTAACTCTGAGTTACCTTACGAGTGTGCTACGGGTACCTGCGGTTCTTGCAAAGCAAAGTGCTTAAGTGGTAGCTATGATTGGGCATGGCCTGAAGCTCCGGCACGTAAGGATTTGAAGAGTGATGATGAGCTTTTGCTTTGTCAGTGCATTGCAAAAACGAACCTAAAGCTCGAAGTCCGTTCAAAGCTAATCAAAAGCCATTTACCATTTTCTCCTGCACATTGGGAGAGTGGTCAAATTATAAGCGCCGAAAATCTTGCCCCTGGTGTTATGTCTTTACGCCTCCGCCTCTCTGAGCGCATTCATTTTCTACCGGGCCAATTTATGGTGGTTGAGTTCCCACAAATCAGTGGTGGACGCGCATGGTCAATGACAAATTTTATTGACGGGGATACAGATGAGGTTGATTTTGTAATCAAAATGAAACCCGGTGGTACGTTGTCGCAGCATTTATTTGATGCAAATGTATTTGCGAGTCTATGCGGAAAATCGGTACGCGCATTTGGCCCCATTGGCAAAGCGGTGTTTGATCAAGGCAATGAGCGTGATTTGGTTTGTATTGGCGGTGGAACTGGCGTGGCCGGAATGATGTCTATATTAAAGGCCTTCCATAAAAAACAGTTTCCTCGGCGCAAAGCTTCATTGTTTTTTGGAGTAAGAACCCAAGAAGACGCATTTTTTATGGACGAACTGACACAGCTTGTGCGAGATTCTAGTCATGCAATTCGAGTGGTGATCGCATTTTCTGATAAACCGGCTACTCAAGACTATATCGCTCAATACGAATACATTGATTTTGAGCACGGATTTGTGCATGAGGTTGCCATGCGCCAAATGGATACTTGGAAAACCCCCCAAACTAGGGCATATCTTGCTGGCCCACCGCCATTGGTGGATGGCGCACTTAGGGCGTTGTTATTACAGGCAAAATTACCGGCTGGCGAGATTTTGTATGACAAATTTGGTTAAAATTTTTAGGTGATATTTAAATGACGGCAAAATTTATTTGTAAAAAATCAGAGATTCCGGAGAACGGTTTCAAGGTTTTTGAAATTGATGGTGGGAAAGTACTAATAGCTCAATCGGATGGTGAATATTATGGATACGATGGAGTTTGCCCGCATCAAGAGGTTTGCCTGTCTGAGGGTCTCTACGATGGGAAGATCTTTACTTGTCATCAGCATTTATGGCAATGGGATATTGTTACGGGAGAGCCTCAAGGCTTGGCAGAAGCCCCTTTGATCACTAGGGCTATCATGAGCAATGCAGACGACGAACTGCTTTTAAAAAAAGAAATATAGGGAATATCCTAAGTTAAAAATATAGACAGCAATCTGATCTACCTATACAGTAATTGATAGGTTATTTAATTAACAATTTATTGATTTAAATGTTGT
>CANIMS010000163.1 GCA_947468785.1 Betaproteobacteria bacterium | reverse complement strand
GCTAGAGGGTGCATAACATGGGCCGCATCGCCAATGAGAACAAGCTTTGGGGAAGTTTCTGGGCCAATGAATCGACTTGCTCGAATTTTTCGCAATGGAAATGCTGCAGGAGTTGAGTTCAGCGTCAGTTCGCCGAGTTGTTTTCCTATGGCCGCATTAGCAATGGAGCTCAATAGATTGGACCATCCATCTTGGTCGAGCTTCAAAAGCTCAGAGGCATTTTCTGGGGTCGTTGACCAAACCATTGACACTTGTTGATTCGGCAGAGGAAGCATTGCAATGATGTCACCGCCTGGTAGGAACCACTGAAAAGCCGTTTCAAGATGCGGGTAGGTACATTTCCAATTCGCTACAACAGCGCTCTGAGAATAGCTTTCTTCAGTAGTGCTGATACCGAGTTCAGAGCGAATGGGTGAGTTTGCGCCATCGGCTGCGATCACTAGTTGAGCTCGAATGACCCCACTATTTTTTAGATGAAGTGTGACGCCATCATCATCGGTATCTATTTTTTCGACTACGTCATTTAAGCGCTCTAATTTATTCTGAAAGCGAGAAGCTTGATCAAGCGTATGCTCAATTAAATTAGACTCACCAATCCAGGCTAACTGCGGTGTGCCCGCTTCGAATGCTGATAGGTGCAGTTGATCACCCTTTTCACCTCGATCTCCATAAATCCGCATATCCCTTACAACTTGCATACGGGAATGATCTAGGGCATCCCAAATTTGTAATTGAGCAAATAATTTTTGCGTGCTTGGTGAAAAAGCATAAACGCGTTGACCCCATTGATCACCTTGAGGGCTTGGGACGGCATGTCCTAAATCGGGCGCAATTTCGACAGTACTTAGTCCAAGTTGAGCCAATCCTAGGGAGCAAGCTTTACCGACAATCCCTCCGCCAATCAATGCAACGTCGACAGTCCGTGCTTGAGTGGGGTGAGCGGGGGATTTTGAGAGGATTTTTAGGTGAACATCTGACATAACTCGATGATATCGAAACAAGCCCCTTTACAATATGTCTATGTCTTTGAAATGTGGCATCGTCGGCCTGCCTAATGTCGGCAAATCTACCCTCTTTAATGCGCTTACCAAAGCTGGCATCGCAGCGGAAAACTATCCTTTCTGCACGATCGAGCCTAATGTGGGCGTAGTTGAGGTTCCTGACCCCCGTTTAGCTGCCTTAGCTGACATAGTGACGCCTGAGCGAATTCTGCCGGCCGCAGTCGAGTTTGTCGATATTGCTGGCTTGGTGGCGGGCGCCTCAAAAGGCGAGGGATTGGGCAACCAATTTCTGGCAAATATTCGTGAAACGGATGCCATTACTCATGTGGTTCGTTGTTTTGAGGATCCCAATGTCATTCACGTTGCTGGAAAAATTGATCCAATCGCTGATATTGGTGTGATCGATACGGAATTAGCCTTATCGGATTTGGCTACTGTTGAGAAAACATTAAATCGCTCAACTAAAGCTGCAAAGTCTGGCAATGATAAAGAGGCAGCTGCTTTGGTAGCTGTTCTAACTAAAGTTCAGGCCCATTTAGATGGCGCACTACCTGTGCGCAGTATGGTGCTTACACCAGAAGAAAAGCTCTTAATCAAGCCCTTGTGCTTAATTACTGCGAAGCCTGCAATGTATGTGGCTAATGTGAAAGAAGATGGTTTTTCTAATAATCCGCATTTAGAAGCAGTCAAGCACCATGCTGCAAAAGAGAATGCGCCTGTGGTTGCAGTATGTGCAGCGATAGAGGCAGAAATTGCGGATTTAGAGGATGCTGACAAAGTCGAATTTCTGGCCGATCTCGGCATGGAGGAGCCCGGTTTAGATCGCGTTATCAGAGCGGGTTATTCCTTGCTTGGCCTTCAAACCTATTTCACTGCTGGCGTAAAAGAGGTAAGGGCCTGGACTATTCATGTTGGAGATACGGCACCTCAAGCAGCAGGCGTGATTCATACGGATTTTGAGCGGGGCTTTATTCGTGCTCAAACTATTTCGTATGATGACTTTATTCAGTTTAAAGGTGAGTCAGGCGCCAAAGAGGCCGGCAAGATGCGGGCTGAAGGAAAAGAATACGTCGTTAAGGATGGAGATGTATTGAACTTCTTGTTTAATGTTTAAATCAAGGTTCAGCGATCGGTAATAAAAAAGCCCTTTAAGAAGGGCTTTTTTATTACCTGCTGCACATATTGCTATGTGCAAAGTACTATTTGATTAGCTTGCTTTAGCTGCCTTCTCTAAGCATTTAGAAATTTCTTCGTAACGTTTAAAAGCCATTTTTGTTGGCACCACTTCTTTTTTTCGTCCATCAACATTAGCGGCCATTTTGATATAACCCATTGCGCTGAGATTTTTCAGGCGGCCATGCAAGGTAGCTTGAGAGCCTAGCTCAGAGAGTGAAATTAAGTCACCCACTAAGATCACTTTTTTAGCGTATGAAGCGAGTACGATTTTATCGAGTAGGTCTTCCTCGGTACAGTCGAGTTTCTTGCCAGGATTCATACGATCGATAGCATCAATTAAATTGAGAAATCGAAGATAGGAGGTTTTGGTGGTTTGCATGATATTAGTAGCGCTGATTTAAATGGGCAATCCCGTTAGGACAATTACAGTATATCCCTATAAACCCCTAGACAAACTTGTATGTAACTTGTTTGCAAGTATCAATAAATAAACCATACTGTGATCAATGATAAGAAGTTTACTCTCCACCCCAGTTGGATGGCTTTTTGAGCTTGGAATCAGTTCGGTATCGTACTTAATCCTATTTTTTATAAATGATTGGTTAACTGCCAGCTTAAGCTATGGTCTAGGGGTTAATTGGCTTTACCTTCCAGCTGGCTTACGCTTATTCCTTACCCTAGTGTTTGGTTTGCCTGGCGCTTTGGGAATTACTTTTTCCTCATTCCTCTTGTGCTTTTATGGAGTTTTTTCGCAAGATTTTGTGACCTGTATGGGGGTAGCCTTGATTTCTGGGTTTGCGCCTTATCTAGCCAGAATTTTTGTTTTGAGCAACATGCAACTAGAGCCTGACCTCAGCAATCTCAATCTCCAAAAATTGATCATGTGTATCTTGCTTTTTGCCTTATTTAGCGCCGGCCTTCATCAGTCATGGTTCTCGATCATGGGGCTTGAGGGTGCTGGGACCATTAATCACTTTTTAGTGATGCTGCTTGGCGATATCTTAGGTTCTTTGCTGCTAATTTCCATCTTTAAATATGGCATTGAGCTTTTTAGACATACTAGGAAAACAACTCGCTAAGAGCTACTCCTGGATCAGTAGCGCGCATAAAGGCTTCACCAACTAAAAAAGCATTGATTTGCTTATCGCGCATCAGTTGCACATCTGCGCGATTGAGAATGCCCGATTCTGTTACCAAAGTTTTATTGCCTGGAACCATGGACATCAGGGATAGAGTAGTTTGTAAAGTAACTTCAAAAGTTTTGAGATTACGATTATTGATGCCCAATAAGGGTGTCTTTAATTCAAGTGCTTGCTCAAGCTCGGGCGCATTATGAACTTCCACCAATACATCTAAGCCTAATTCGTGGGCACAGGCTTCCAATTCTTTCATTTGATTCAGCTCTAAGCACGCAACGATCAATAGAATCGCATCAGCGCCAATGGCACGAGCTTCATAGACCTGATATGGATCAATAGTGAAATCTTTTCTTAGGACAGGAATATTGCAGGCAGCACGCGCTTCTTGTAAATAAGCATTGCAGCCTTGGAAATAATCTACATCTGTCAGCACGGATAAACAGGCTGCACCATGTTTTTCATAGCTACGTGCGATTTCTCCAGGAGCAAAGTTATCTCGCAAGATACCTTTGCTAGGGCTGGCCTTTTTGATTTCAGTAATGACACCAGCTTTACCAGAAGCAATTTTTTGATGAATAGACTGAATAAAACCACGCGGCTTTAAAGCAGGGGTTCGATTGTTTTCTAAAGCAATTTCACGCTGATTTGATAATGAAATTTGCTTTGAGATATTGGCAATCTCAATCTTTTTCGTTGCAACAATTTTGTCGAGAATATCGCTCATAAATAATTATTTAGATTGCGTTGCAGTGATGAATGCATCGAGTTTTTGGCGAGCGGCTCCTGAGCTGATGGCGGTCTTTGCCATAGCAATACCGCTAGCAATGTCTTTGGCAAGTCCAGCAACATAAAGCGTGGCACCAGCATTCAGACAGACAATATCGGTTGCTGCTCCAGGTGTATTATTCAGCACATCCAAGACTATTTTTTTGGACTCATCCGCATTGGCAACCTTGAAGCTAGTGCTAGCTGCAGTATTTAATCCAAAATCTTTCGGATGAATTTCATATTCACGAACTGTGCCATCTTTTAACTCGCCAACTAGCGTTGGTCCTTCGAGAGAGATTTCATCTAGACCGTCACGACCATAAACCACTAGAGCGTGCTCCATACCCAAGGCCTTTAAGACGCGCACCTGTATCCCAACCAAATCCTCATGAAAGACTCCCATCAAGATGCGCTTTGCATCAGCTGGATTGGTAAGGGGGCCTAAAATATTAAAAATAGTTCGTACACCCAATTGCTTACGAATGGGTACAACGTTTTTCATGGCAGGATGGTGATTGGGTGCGAACATAAAGCCAGCACCCACCGTCGAAATACACTTAGCCACTTGCTCAGCCG
>CANIMS010000162.1 GCA_947468785.1 Betaproteobacteria bacterium | reverse complement strand
AGAGGCTGCCATTGCCTTGAGATGCATAACTAAAGTCACCTTTTTTAGATTTAATAAAGGCAATCAGTTCGGTAACATTTTTAGCGGGCACATTGGGATTGACAACTATCAAATGAGGCACAGTTCCAACTAAGGCAACGGGCATGAAATCCTTGCGAAGATCAGCGGGTGGATTCTTAAAAAGAGCTTGTGAAATAGCTTGATTCGTCAGGGCGCTAAAGTGAATGGTGTATCCATCGGGCGCTGCTTTTGCAGCCGCTCCTAAACCAATCATGCCACCAGCACCAGGTTTGTTCTCCACTACAACCGATTGACCCAAGGCTTCACTTAAGGGTGCCATCACTGCGCGCGCAAAAACATCAGTCGAGCCGCCAGCAGGAAAAGAGAGCACTGCAACAATTGGTTTCTTAGGCCAATCTGTGTCCGGCGCGCTAAAAGCCAAGTTGACTAAAGAAAGAGATAGCAGGGCGCCAGTGGTAAAGCGATTAAGGAAATTCATAAAAGCCTCTTGAGATCGTTTATCGATATTGCAAAGGATGAGTTAAAAAATGATGTGTACGGCGAATAAATAAAAATACGATAG
This sequence comes from Betaproteobacteria bacterium, assembly GCA_947468785.1. Classification (GTDB taxonomy): domain Bacteria; phylum Pseudomonadota; class Gammaproteobacteria; order Burkholderiales; family Burkholderiaceae; genus Polynucleobacter. Next base: position 4,102 of record CANIMS010000162.1, on the reverse strand, counting down.
TATTGAATGATTCATTAAAACAATATTGAGACAAGAATGCAGCGCTAATCACGCTCATTCGGTATATGTTACCGAGTATTCAGCTTTGTTGCATTTTTCGCTAAAGAACATTAGGAATGATTATGCAGCCTTATCACCATTGGCCTTCATTGCACAATATTGCTCTCGAGGTGAAAAATGGCAAACGGTCAGCACGCTCTCAAGTGGAGCTTGCCTTGAGTTTGGCCAAGCATGAAACCCTAGAGTCTTCTGTTTCACCCACATTGATTAGCTTGGATGTCGAGGGTGCGCTGGCAATGGCTGATGCCATCGATGCAAAAATCAAACGAGGTGAGGATTGTGGAGATCTTTGCGGCATTCCTTTTGTAGTCAAAGATAATATTGATTGGCTTGGTTTGGTTACGACCGCTGGAAGCCCCAAGGCCTATTCCAAGAAGGCGACTAAGAACGCTCCAGTCTTGCAGGGATTGATGGATCGTGGTGCCATCCCGATTGGAAAAGCCAATATGAATGAATGGGCAGTCGGATTAACTGGTGAAAATGCCCATTTTGGAAATGTTCCCAACCCCCATTTAGATGGCTGTCTCTCTGGTGGTTCATCTAGCGGAAGTGCCAGAGCAGTGGCAATGGGTATAGTTCCAATGGCGCTGGGCTCGGACACGGGCGGCTCGATTCGGATGCCTGCTGCCTGGTGTGGAATAGTTGGTCTAAGGCCCTCAAGCGAGTCATTCTCTTTGGATGGAGTAGTGCCTCGCTCAAGATCTTTAGATGTTGTTGGCCCTCTGGTGAATTCGCTAGAGGATTGTGATTACTTTTTAGGTAGTACCTTCACCCCCAAATCGAGCCCGCTGACACCAGAAAATACTCCCAAATCCATCAAAATTGGGTGGGACCCTCGTCTTCTGGAGGGCGTTGAGGCTAGCGTTCGCAGTGCCTTTATTCAATTTATGCAAAATGCTCAGGCCAATCCTGCGGTCTCGTTTGTTGAGCAATCTTGGCCTAGTTTTGCTGCAGCAACCGACTGCTCTCTGACTGTCTTACAAATGGAATTTTTAAATGATTTCAATGTGATGTGCGGGGAAGTTGAGCTATTTGCTGAACGTTTGGGCAAGCCCGTGATCAATGAGCTTCGTCATTCTGTATCTCTTGGACCTCAAGCTCTAGTGACGGCGCAAGAGCAGTTATTACAGTTTCGTCAAGACATGGCAAGTCTACTCAGTTCAGTAGATATGCTTGCACTACCCCTAACACCCTGTGGCCCTATTGAGGCAGCTAAGCTTCCTGAGGCAGCTAAGCCTTTGAGAGAGCTCAGCCTAGCAATGGGTGCATCAGGCTTACCCATTATCGGCATGCCTATTCTTTCAGCAAAGGACGGGTTGGGCTTGACTGCACCTAGCTTGGCAGGAGTTCAGTTGGTCGGCCAGCTGTTTCAGGAACACAAACTTGTTTATATGGTAAAAACTTACTTAGATGCACCAAGTTGAAGCAGATGCTACCCAAGTTGAAGCAGGAAGGATATTCATTTGGATTGCGCTCCTATACATTGAAGGTGTGCAGTTTAAAAACGAATAATGTTGGTTTTGCAGTGCGTTTTATTACGGAGACAATATGATAAATACATTAAGACGTTCAGTAATTTTGGCAGTAGTTCCTGTTGCTTTGGCATTCAGTGCCGCGATTACCGCCTTGCCAGCGCAGGCTCAGCAGCAAAAGACCCTGAAGTTTATTGCTCAGGCAGATCTGAAGATCTTAGATCCAATTGCGACGACTGCCTACATCACGCGTAACCATGGTTACATGGTGTATGACACTTTGTTTGCCATGGATAGCAAGTTTGAGATCAAGCCGCAGATGGTTGATAAGTTCACTGTCAGTCCGGATAAAAAAACCTATACCTTCACCTTGCGTGATGGATTGAAGTTCCATGATGGTCAGCCCGTTCGTTCTGCCGACGTCATTGCTTCTATTGACCGTTGGTCCAAACGAGATGGTCTTGGTCAAAAGTTAGCTGAGTCTACTGATTCTTGGACTGCTACTAATGACAAAACGTTTGTTCTGAAGCTTAAAAAGCCATTTGCATTTGTATTAGATGCACTTGGTAAGCCTTCTTCAAATGTGCCATTCATCATGCCTGAGCGTATTGCAAAGACAGATGCATTCACCAATATTACTGACCCAATAGGTTCTGGTCCTTTCAAGATGGTTAAGGATGAGTGGGTTCCTGGAAGTAAAGTTGTTTATGTAAAGAACACTGACTATGTCCCCCGTAAAGAGGCTCCATCATGGGCATCTGGCGGTAAGGTTGTCAAAGTGGATCGCGTAGAGTGGCTCTACATTCCAGATTCAGCAACAGCGGCTAATGCACTGAGCAATGGTGAGGCTGATTGGTGGGAGCAAATGCCACCAGACTTGATTCCTTTGCTTGCTAAAAATACTAGCGTGAAAGTAGATAACATTGATCCATTAGGCTCAATGGGGATGATTCGTTTTAACTTCCTACATCCACCGTTCAATAATGAAAAGATGCGTCGTGCAGTTGCAATGGTGGTTAACCAGCCTGACTATGTATTAGGTATTGCTGGTAACCCACAGAATGGCAAGCCTTGTGCATCCTATTTCACTTGCGGAACTCCATTAGCAAGTAATGTTGGCTCAACCTTGTTGACTGGTAAGCGTGACTTTGAAGCGGCTAAAGCGCTGATTAAAGAGTCTGGTTATAAGGGTGAAAAGATTGTCGTTATTTCAGCTGCGGATCAGCCGATTGTTCAGTCTCAATCACTTCTGACAACAGAGTTGTTGCGTAAATTAGGTTTAAACGTAGAGTTACAAGCGGGCGATTGGGGTAGCTTAATTACTCGTCGTACTTCTAAAGAGCCAGTAGATAAGGGTGGCTGGTCAATCTTCCACACATGGTTGGTTGGTCCTGATCTTCTTAATCCAGGCGTGAACTTTGCGATTCGTGGCAATGGTGAAAAAGCTTGGTTTGGCTGGCCATCTGATCCAAAGTTAGAGTCATTACGTGAGGCCTATTTTGAGGCTCCAAATGCCGCTGCAGCTAAAAAGGCAGCAGATGCAGTTCAAGGTCGTGCATTTGAGTTCTTGCCTTATGTGCCAACTGCACAATTTATCTTGCCAACAGCCTACAGAACGAACCTTTCTGGAATCATTGTGGCGCCAATGGCATTTCTTTGGAACGTGGAGAAAAAATAATTTCCTTTTTGTTTAAGCGTGTAGGAGTTATTTTTTGCTTTCATACATAGTACGGCGCTTGGGCGCAACGATAGTCGTAATGGCTGTCGTTGCGTTCTTTGTCTTTTCGCTCCTCTATCTCACTCCTGGTGACCCTGCAGCGGTAATCGCTGGAGATGTAGCTAGCGCGGATGATATTGCGCGTATTCGTCAATCCTTAGGTTTAGATCAACCCTTTTTAGTGCGCTTTGGCAATTGGGTTTGGGCTTTAATGCAAGGGGACTTAGGCACCTCAATTTTTAGTAATCTGCCTGTATCGAAGTTGATTTCCCAAAGGGTGGAGCCGACTCTATCCTTAACGATCTGCACCTTAATTGTGGCAATTCTGACTTCAGTACCTTTGGGCGCTATCGCAGCAGCCCGTGCCGAAGGTAAGTTGGATCACGCCATCATGGGATTCTCAGTACTAGGATTCTCTTTACCAGTCTTTGTGCTGGCTTATTTATTGATATTACTTTTTTCACTGCAATTACAGTGGTTGCCAGTGCAGGGTTATCGCCCTATTAGTGAGGGTATCTGGCCTTGGTTTCGCCATTTGATCCTACCAAGCTTGGCTTTGGGTACAGTGTATGCGGCCTTAATTGCTCGTATTACTCGTGCCAGCGTTTTAGATGTTTTGTCACAAGACTATATTCGGACAGCGCAAGCAAAGGGCTTAAAAGAGCGAGACATCATGATTCATCACGCCCTTAAAAATGCAGCCGTACCTATTATTACGGTGATTGGTATTGGGATTGGTTTATTGATCTCTGGCGCGGTAGTCACCGAAACTGTTTTTGCTATTCCTGGTATTGGAAGATTGACTGTCGATGCCATTTTGCGTCGTGACTACCCCATTATTCAGGGAGTCATT
>CANIMS010000161.1 GCA_947468785.1 Betaproteobacteria bacterium | reverse complement strand
GAGGTCATTATTGATTTTTGTTTTTTTCTTCCATGGAAGATTGACTAAGGTATCAATAAAGTTACGAATAACAGTAGCCTCAGCGGACATGGGCGACATTAACTTTAATTTTTTAAGTTCGGACTCTGCTTTCTTGAGTGCCTCCTTAGGCATACGAGCAGCCTTGATACGCTTTTCTAACTCCTCTAAATCAGCACCCTCTTCGCCCTCTCCCAATTCCTTCTGAATGGCTTTGACTTGTTCATTGAGGTAATACTCGCGCTGACTCTTTTCCATCTGGCGCTTCACGCGTCCGCGGATACGCTTCTCAACTTGCAAGATATCAATTTCGCTTTCTAGATCAGCCAGAAGGCTTTCTAGTCGCTGTACTACGTCAACCATTTCTAGCAAGCGTTGTTTTTGCTCAAGCTTTACAGGTAGATGTGCGCAGATGGTATCGGCTAGACGACTAGGATCATCGATGCCGCCCAATGAGGACAAAATCTCCTGTGGAACTTTTTTATTTAACTTTACGTATTGATCAAACTGGGCCATGATGGCGCGACGCAGCGCTTCGGTCTCATGAGCATCAATTGCATCCATAGCAGTTGGAGTCGCTTCGCAATTGAAGTAACCCATACTGTCTTCAATTTGGCTGACTTCAGCACGTTGAACTCCCTCAACTAGAACCTTAACAGTCCCGTCTGGCAACTTCAGCATCTGCAAAATATTGGCAATACATCCCACCTCATAAAGGTCCTCAATGACGGGCTCATCTTTTGCAGCAGCTTTTTGAGCTACTAAAAGAACATTCTTGCCAGTCTCCATGGCGGCTTCTAGAGCCTTGATAGATTTTGGGCGTCCCACGAAGAGAGGGATCACCATGTGGGGAAACACAACTACATCCCTTAATGGGAGTAAAGGTAGTTGAATGGGTTCAGAGGGTAGTAATAAGTGGCCAGGCATGGGGCAATTCCTCCAAAGTAATCAATCCTCAAGAGTCCTTATTTAGTGATATTTGTTTCAATGACCACTAAATACAGACCTTATTCTTGAGTAGCATACTACCTATATGGGTTGCACTTTGAGAAAATCAAGGGGAAAAAGGGTGAAAACTGGGTAAAAATACCCAAAAAATAGCAAAAACCCTAATAATTTAAGCTTTTTTGCTTAAATCTGGCTGCTCTAGATCCTGCTTGAAGACCAATAAGGGCTTACCACCCTCAGCAATGCTACTTTCATCGATTACAACCTTTTGGACATTTTTTAGTGATGGCAAGTCATACATCACATCCATTAGAGAGCCTTCAAGAATAGATCTAAGGCCGCGAGCACCTGTTTTACGAGCGATAGCCTTTTTGGCAATGGCTGAGAGTGCAGCTTGTCTAACCTCCAACTCTGCGCCTTCCATCGTCAAAAGAGCCTGATATTGCTTCACCAAGGCATTTTTTGGTTCCGTCAGAATCTGAACCAGCGCTGACTCATCTAATTGAGCCAAAGTTGCCACAACCGGTAAGCGGCCAATTAATTCTGGTATCAATCCAAACTTAATCAGATCTTCAGGTTCAACCTCGATTAAAAGATCGCTGACTCCACGATCATCTTTTCCTGGTACAGCAGCATTAAATCCAATACCTGTTTTGGCAGTGCGCTGTTGAATAACTTTTTCAAGCCCATCAAATGCACCACCACAGATAAATAAAATATTAGTGGTATCGACTTGCAAGAAATCTTGATTGGGATGCTTGCGACCTCCTTGCGGAGGAACTGAAGCCATCGTACCTTCTACTAGCTTTAGTAAGGCTTGTTGAACGCCCTCACCCGATACGTCACGTGTAATTGAGGGATTATCCGATTTACGAGAAATCTTATCAATCTCGTCTATGTAGACAATTCCACGTTGAGCCTTTTCAACGTTATAGTCACACGCTTGCAATAGCTTTTGGATAATATTTTCAACATCCTCACCAACATAGCCAGCTTCAGTTAATGTAGTTGCATCGGCCATTACAAACGGCACGTCGAGCATACGCGCTAATGTTTGAGCTAATAATGTTTTCCCGGAGCCAGTTGGTCCGATCAACAAAATATTGCTTTTTGCTAATTCAACACCATCAACTACTGCCTTAGCAGGTAGCTTCGACTCTTTTTTATCGACCGCTTCTACTGGTTTACCATCTTTGTCTAACTTTTCTTTTTTCGGCTTTGGTAAATATTGCAAGCGTTTGTAATGGTTATAAACAGCAACTGCTAGAGTCTTTTTGGCATGATCTTGACCGATCACATACTGATCTAGATTTTCACGAATCTGATGAGGTGTTGGCAAAGAGTCATCGCCCGACTCCTTAGGGAGTTTTGCAATTTCCTCTTGGATGATATCGGTGCATAAATCAATGCATTCATCGCATATAAAGACCGATGGTCCGGCAATAAGTTTTTTGACCTCATGCTGGCTTTTTCCACAAAAGGAGCAATACAGAACTTTGTCTGTTGAATTAGTAGAGGTGGTATCGCTCAAGTTGCTTGCCTAAGTTTGTATGAAGTTAGGGACGCTTATCGATAACTTTATCGATCAGCCCATAATCACGCGCTTGATCTGCAGACATAAAGTTATCGCGATCTGTATCTTTAGCAATGGTGTCAATCGATTGCCCTGTTCGGTCAGCCAAGATCTTATTTAATCTTTCTCGTAGATACAAAATTTCTCTTGCCTGAATTTCGATATCCGATGCTTGACCACGAGCACCACCCAAAGGCTGATGAATCATTACACGCGAATTTGGAAGTGCATATCGCTTACCCTTTTCGCCTGCACACAATAAAAATGCGCCCATGCTTGCGGCCATGCCCATACACAAAGTACTGACATGAGGCTTAATAAATTGCATAGTGTCGTAAATAGCTAGACCCGCAGAAACAGAGCCACCTGGAGAGTTGATGTACAAAGAAATTTCTTTATCTGGATTTTCACTCTCAAGAAATAACAATTGTGCAATGACTAGATTCGCAGTCTGATCATTCACTTCACCAACCAAGAAGACAACTCGCTCTCTTAAGAGACGAGAGTAAATATCATAAGCACGCTCGCCTCTACCTGAGGTTTCAATCACCATAGGAACCAATCCTAATCCTTGAGGTTCTAGAGTTTCAGATTGAAAACGATTCATGATGAGAGCCCTTTAAGAGAAATGGATGGCAACTATGTGGGATTAATTAAGCTTGCTTAATTCTTCAAAGCTTACGGCTTTATCGTTAACTTTAGCAAGTGATGTGAAATACTTAATCACATTATCTTCAAGAACCAAGTTTTCAACATCTTTAAGGCGGCTTGGGTTGCTGTAGAACCAACGAACAACTTCTTTTGGATCTTCATAAGTAGCTGCCTGCTCTTCAATTTCAGCTTTGATTTGATCAGCAGTAGCAGATAAATTCTGTTTTTTGACCAATTCACTCAAGATTAAGCCAAGTCGAACACGCTTGAGAGCTTGATCAGCAAACAATTCTGCTGGAATGGGAGCATCTTTGGCATTGGGTACGCCGCGTTGCATCAGATCCTGGCGAGCACCTTCAACCAAGCGTTCTTGCTCTGAAGTCACTAAAGATTTTGGAATGTCTAACTCACACATGAAATTAAGCTTATCCATCACCTCATTTTTCAACAATGATGTAATGCGTCTCTTAACTTCGCGATCAAGATTCTCTTTAACCTCTGAGCGCATTTTAGCCACGCCGCCTTCTGTTACTCCCAATGACAATGCAAATGCATCATCAACTACTGGCATATGAGGCCAGTTGACTGATTTGACAGTGATAGTGAACTCCGCTGTCTTTCCGGCAACGTCTTTACCGTGGTAGTCAGCAGGGAAACTCAGGGGGAATGATTTACTTTCTCCCGCCTTTAAGCCCAGGGTTGCCGCTTCAAACTCAGGAAGCATGCGACCTTCACCAAGAACATATTCAAAATTTTCAGCCTTGCCACCCGCAAACTCAACACCATCAATTTTTCCAACGAAATCAATGACAACTTGGTCACCTGTTTGAGCAGTAGTGTTGGTGCCGCCGTCACCATGGTCAGTTGATTGACCTCTTGGGTGATAGTGAACTTGTTGTTTACGCAATACATCAATCGCGCGATCTATTTCAGCATCGCCAATCTCTGTAGTGTATTGAGTCACTTCTGCTTTTGAAAAATCACCGATCTTTACTTCTGGCAGTACCTCAAAAAAAGCATCGAATACGACTTTGTCAGCATTCAATTCGCTCTTGGGCTCAAGACGCGGTTGACCAGCCAAAGCTAATCCTTCCTTTTTACTTTCTTCGTAGAAAATCTCAGCAGCTTTATCAAATTGAAGTTCGAAATCAACTTGCATGCCATGCTGTTTTTCAATCAGATTCTTAGGAACTTTGCCAGGGCGAAAGCCAGCCATTTTCATGGTCTTACCTACTTTCGCTAAGCGTGCTTCACGGGCTTTTGCCAAATCGGCGCGAGCGAATTCCAATGTCATTTTGCGTTCCAAGGAACCTAAGTTTTCTATTTGCACAGCCATTCTCGTCTCTTAATTGAAGATCAGGTTATGTGAAGTCCAGGCCAAGTAGCAATCTTTGGTGCGAGGAGGGGGACTCGAACCCCCACACCATTTCTGGCGTCAGGACCTAAACCTGGTGCGTCTACCAATTTCGCCATCCTCGCGAATATCCGCAAACACTGCCAAGCCTAAACT
>CANIMS010000160.1 GCA_947468785.1 Betaproteobacteria bacterium | reverse complement strand
TCCGGAATGATGATTCCAGAGGCAGTTTTTGATTCTTGATCTAAACGTTTAATGATTACGCGATCATGTAAAGGACGCAGATTCATTCCTTCTCCTATGTTAGTAAGTGTTAACTAATTAAAAAACCAATATAAATCAATGCTTTATAATCTCTTCACACGGAAGCTAAGGGAAAATCTTCCCAAAACTACTTTTTAGCACTCGCGTGTAGGGAGTGCTGATTATATAGGTCTATTTCTGGCGATTTCAAGTGCTGATCACCATAAATTATTTAAGGATTTGGCCCCTCTCTATACTGAAGACAGGCTGGTAGGTCGTTTCCTACAGATAAATCAGCCTTAAGCCCTTACCGCTCCAATCCGTCCTGCCTAGACTGGACAGTCACAGATTGGAGAATGCTGATGAGCCCGAAATCCCGGCTGTACACGCTTGTAAAGGCATGGAAGAACAAACCCTTCCAAGAAGTACGAGACGCCTGTGGCGAACCCTGGCTTGGCTTAAGTAGCCAAGCCCTCGAAGAACATCAATCCTGGTCCAAACGACAAGCGATTGGCCATGAACCTATTTTTAACTGCAAGGGCACAAAACTGACCGGATCCGTATTTAGACCATTAATCACTGCCTCAGATACGCAATTACTTCGCCTATTCATGGAGGGCTTAGATAGCATCACCTATTGGTATCGCAGCGGTCGATTTATTCCTGGAATCTTACCCATCCCTATCCATGCTTTAGCTTCTAGCGAATATGTAGATGCTTTGTCCGATCTCATACTCAACTCTCGTCTTCCAGTTGGACTGGTAACCCTTGGAATTCAATCTCTTCCCCAAGCGCAATTAGAAGATGCCAGTCAAGAAGGTCTATTGCGCTTACGCCGACTTGGTGTACTCCTCCATTTGTTGCAGTTTTCTGGCAGCGCAGAACAGTTGCAGTGGGTTGAAGAATTGCAAATGGAAGGAATTCATGTGGATATGGCGCAATGTCGTCAACCAGAATTACCGCTAGAGCTCTTATCTCAAATCCAACATTCCAAGCATGCTAGAACGCAAATCTACGCTAGCAACCTAACGCTGGTGAAAGATTTAAGTAATGCGAGCTTGTTGCAAGCAGATCACTGTTACGGTGGCTTGATGATGCCACCGCTCAGTCGACATCAAATGCTGCAAATTAATGACAGCCGAATTGCTAAAGCCATTTTTACGTTTCATCCTCATCCACAACCAAACCAAAACGGAGACAAGTAATGAGAAAACGCGTGATGTTAGTAGATGACCATCCAGCAATGTTGATGGCTCTAAAAAGTATGCTGCAAGACCAATTACTCTTTGAGATTGCTGGGCAAGCTCAAAATGGCGAGGAGTGTCTCAGGTCCATCAAAGAGGTTAATCCCAATATGATGATCTTAGATCTTGATATGCCCAAAACGGATGGCTTTGATGTGATTCGTCGAATTGGATTGATGTATCCCGACATTCGGATCTTAGTACTCTCAAGTCTTGATGAGGCAGTCTACGGTGGCAGGGTGCGCTCCCTTGGTGCTCATGGCTTTGTCAATAAGACTGCGGGTGCCGATGTCATTTTGGCGGCTTGTGTTGCGATTTCTCAGGGTTATAACTTTTTTACTCACGGTAAAAATGGAAATAGCTCATTAAGCGATAACGATAAGCTCGCACTCATTTCTGATCGGGAGTTACAGGTCATGAAATACCTTGGCAAGGGCAATACCAATCAACAAATCTCTGACATTTTGCATATTAGCAATAAGACAGTAGCTACTTATAAGACTCGCGTCTTTGATAAGTTGGGCATTAATAATATTGCTGACCTGATTTTGTTTTGCCGCATGAATAACATTATCGAAAGTTAAAGTCCGTCATGCATCGATCCTCTTATAAAGCTAGTCTATTCATATGTCTGCTGATCCAGGGTGTTGCGCAGGCAAACTCACTAAGCTCATCTGAACAACGGTGGATCGATGCCCATCCCGTAGTACGTTTTAGTATTCATGAAAAATATGAGCCCTACCTTCGTTCGGGAAAAGATCTAAAAGAGATGGGGGTCTTTAGAGCCCTCCTATCTCAACTGAGCGAAAGAACACAGCAAGAATTTATTCCCACTTGGAGAAAGACCGATCAAGAGGGATTACAGCAACTAGCAAATGGTGAAGTGGATTTCATGATTGATCCGCCAGCAGATGAGCAATTCTTACGATTTGGCTCGCTTTCGGAGGCAATCTTTTGGGGCCATGATGTAGTCCTGACGCCGGCCTCTAAAGTCAATACTCCTATTCATCCCTCTAATATCGCGTATTTTGATCGTGGCTTTGAAAACGCTCCGAATCAGCATCAAGTAGATGCGATTGTTTCAAGTCATACCGACAAACTACTCGCTGATTTATTAAATAACAATATTCATGCACTGGTTTTACCCATCAGGCTAGCCCAACATCTGATAACAAATGTCGGAGATGGGAAGATTGCATTTGATGGCTTCTACAGTAGGGAACCCTTCCCTTATCGCTGGCTGATTGGGTATCATCATGCGCCATTACATAGCATCTTAAGAGGATTTTTAAACTCTTTAGATCCCATCGAATCACGTCAACTATTTTCTCTTGACCCCAATCTTCTCAGCCCAGAATTATCTAAAGTCCCTCCATGGAAGACTGCATTTCCCTGGACTCTTATGCTGGCACTACTACTAGGTGGTGCACTGATTATTTGGCGACTGCAGCGCAAGCAGTCTCTTCAAGAGCAAAAAACTGCACAGCTGATTTCATCCAAAGAAAATGCAGAAAAGGCTAATGCTGCAAAGTCAGCGTTTCTGGCAACGATGAGCCATGAGATACGCACGCCTATGAATGCCATTCTAGGTGTTCAAGAACTACTGCTCACTAGCAAGCAATTTCCTTCCAGTGAAAAACCCTTACTGCGCAGTGCTCATGCTTCAGCAGAGTCTCTTTTAGGCATCTTGAATCAAGTATTAGATCTTTCCAAAATTGAAGCAGGTAAGCTGACGCTCAATCTAGAGCCCTATAACCTCAATAACTTGATCGATGAGATTGACTCTGCGTTTTCAACGGTTGCTATCAAGCAGCATTTACTACTTCACACCACAAAAGATCCGAAGATTGCTGAAGTCTTGATGATGGATGCTTTAAGACTAAGGCAAATACTGCAGAATTTAATTAGTAATGCGATTAAATTTACTGAGCAAGGTGAAATCTACTTCTCTATTACCGTATTAGCAGATGATCATGCAGGTCAATTGATCGAGTTTAGAGTCATCGATACCGGAATAGGTATGGGCACTGAGGAGATTGAGCTTGCCCTTCAGGCTTTTGAGCAAGTCCCGAACAAGGCTGATGGCAACTTGGGGGAACAGCAACAAGGAACAGGTCTTGGCTTGACTATTACCAAGCACTTGGTCAACTCAATGAACGGTCAACTCTTCTTTGAGAGTGCACCAGGCTTTGGTAGCAATGTCTATTTCTCGGTGGCATTTCCACGCACTACCATTGCAGCCAATAGTAGATCGTATCGCCTTGAGCAAATTCAACACTCTAGAAAACTCATCACTAAAAATACTCAAGATCAAACGATTCAAGCTCTAGTAGTGGAAGACCATCCAGCAAGCAGACAAATTATTGCTTTACAGTTACAAGCCTTAGGTATTGAAGTTTGCGTATGCGAAAGCGCTCCCACAGCACTTGATCTGATTTCTCAAAAACGCTTCGACCTTATTCTTACTGATCAATCAATGCCAGGTATGCAAGGCTCCGAGCTAGCTATGCATCTGCGTTCTAGTGGCCATCAGGATCTCATCATCATTGGAGTTACTGCTGATATTTATGCACTAGATTCTCGCCACCAGTTTTTAGCCGCAGGTATGAATGGTGTGCTGATAAAGCCATTAAGTCTAATGACTCTAGAAAATGAACTATCTCGCTATTTCAAATCAATAGAGGGGACCTCTCTCAAGCAGGACGGTCCATATTCATTTGAAGCATTCGGAAATCTCTTAAAAAATGATCCAAATCAACTATTAGTAATACTTGAAGAAATTCAGCGAGTACATGATGAGGCACTACGCCAACTTCAAACCACTTCACTGAGCGAGTCTGAATTTAGAAGCTTAGTACATAAAGTCAAAGGTGGCGCCCAACTCCTCAAAGCCCAAAGTTTTATAGAACAATGCCAAAGATTAGAGCTGGATGGCCCACTTCAAACAAGAATGGCATCCTTCGAAAAGTTACTAGAAGAACAAAATAGGATTTTAGAAAGCTATCAATCGACCTATCGTAAGCCCTGATTAGTAGTCAAAGATACTTCCCTTGGGTTTATCCTATTGGGAATGCAAGCTTCGCAAACTCATTACTGGCGTCTACTCACCTGGATACTGACACTATCCTGGATAGGTACGTGCTTCACTGCCAATGCGGCAAGTATTGATGTCATTCCTAAATCGGTGATCACTAGCTTAGATCGCAATCAAATCCCCAGAAATGCCATCAGTATTTCAGTGGCCGAAATTGAAGCCGAAAAAACTGGCAGGCAAACTGCAAAACCAGTATTAGCTTGGCGTGCGCAGGCCCCCATGAATCCCGCCTCTGCCATGAAACTGCTTACCACACTGAGTGGCTTAGATATTTTGGGACCTCAATATCGTTGGCGTACCAATGTTTATACCGATGGAATCGTTCGCCAAGGCACGCTC
>CANIMS010000159.1 GCA_947468785.1 Betaproteobacteria bacterium | reverse complement strand
GTACTGCAGCCTTAATATTGCTTCCTTTTGGTTGGCGTATTTTTAAACCTGGCAGTCCATTGTGGAAAAACAAATCCCGTTTTTTGGTGCTCGGTTTATTTGGCGTTGGAAGTTACAACGTATTACTTTATTCAGCATTGCAAACATCCTCGGCTATTAACGTGACCCTGATTGGCGCAAGTATGCCAATTTGGATGCTATTAATTGGTGCAGTGTTTTATCAAGTAAAGCCTAGAATTCTTCAGATGATTGGTGCGGTGGTCTCGTTATTGGGTGTATCGGTGGTATTAACTCGTGGAGACCTTAGTACCCTATTGTCAATGCAAATGGTCGTAGGCGACCTTTTGATTATGTTGGCTACTTTTCTATGGGCAAGCTATAGTTGGATGTTGAGTCGTCCTGGTGGCAGTACTGAGCATGAATGGCCTTGGGCTGATTTCTTGGCGGCGCAGATTGTGGTTGGTTTAATCTGGACAGGAATTTTTGAGGGTTTTGAGATTGCCGCCGGCCATGCTTATTTGGATCTTAATCTTTGGACTGGCTCATTAATCTTATTTGTTGCGATTGGACCTTCCTTGATGGCTTATCGCTGTTGGGGTCTAGGCGTCAAGGGGGCAGGGCCTACAGTAGCTGCATTTTTTGCTAACTTCATTCCTTTATTTACTGCGCTGCTATCCGCTGCCATTCTGGGTGAGCCACCTCGCTTATTTCATGGGGTAGCGTTTGCTTTAATTGTTGCTGGTATTTGGGTTTCCTCTCCTAAAAGTCGGATGCCAAAGATTTGATGATCTGATAGTGGTTTTGGAAAGAATTTCAAAAAAACAGTACAGTTACTTCTTTTGGTTTTCTAAAGCTTTTAGAGTCTATGGTTGATGTCTTAGTAATTGGAGGCGGAAATGCCGCCCTTTGTGCAGCTCTTATGGCCCGAGAGGCTGGCGCTAGCGTATTGCTATTAGAGTCAGCCCCTAAAGAGTGGCGGGGTGGAAATTCTTCTCACACCCGTAATTTACGTGCCATGCATGATGGACCTCAAGATGTTTTGTTAGGCACTTACTCTGAAGAAGAGTATTGGGAAGATCTTTTAAAGGTAACAGGTGGTCTCACGAATGAAGAGCTTGCTCGACTGGTGATTCGTTCCTCTTCAAATTGTCGTTCATGGATGATGAAACATGGTGTTCATTTTCAGGCGCCTTTATCAGGTACTTTGCATCTATCACGTACAAATGCATTTTTTATGGGCGGCGGAAAAGCACTAGTCAATGCCTATTATCGTAGCGCTGAAAAACTGGGCGTGGCTATTCGTTACAACTCTTTAGTAGACTCCATTGAGATGCGAGATGGACAGTTTGTCGCAGCCTATATTGGCAAAGAACGTATTGAGGCTAAATCCTGCGTGCTTGCTGCAGGAGGTTTCGAATCGAACCGCGAATGGTTAAAAGAAGCTTGGGGAAAAAATGAATTAGGCGAATACCCGGCAGATAACTTTTTAATTCGTGGCACTAAATTTAATATGGGTGTTCTTCTCAAACATATGATTGAGGCAGGGGCAGATGCCATTGGGGATCCTACCCAAGCCCATATGGTTGCGATTGATGCACGTGCTCCGCTTTACGATGGCGGCATTTGCACCCGGATCGACTGCGTATCTTTAGGGGTGGTGGTCAATAAAAAGGCTGAACGCTTCTACGATGAAGGTGAAGATTTTTGGCCTAAGCGTTACGCCATTTGGGGCCGACTCGTTGCGCAGCAGCCAGGTCAAATCGCGTATTCAATCATTGATTCCAAAGCACTCGGGCGTTTTATGCCACCAGTATTCCCTGGTGAGAAGTCCGATACTCTTGCAGGTCTAGCAGATCAGTTGGGTATAGACCAAGCTACATTTGTAAAGACAATTCAAGATTTCAATACGGCGTGCGTAGATGGCAGTTTTGACCATACCGCATTGGATGATTGCCATACAGAAAATCTCATACCTCCAAAGACGCATTGGGCAAGAAAAATTGATACAGCACCTTTCTATGCCTATGCCGTTAAACCAGGCGTTACCTTTACCTATTTAGGGCTTAAGACAGATCAGAATGCAACGGTATATATCAACGGTAAACCCAGCAAAAACTTATTCGTGGCTGGCGAAATGATGGCTGGCAATGTTTTGGGTAAGGGGTATACCGCTGGTATTGGAATGACGATTGGCACAGTGTTCGGCAGGATTGCTGGAGTAAGTGCCGCAAATGCAGTGGGTTTAACAACGGAGTTAAATAATGCAACAGCTTAATTCCTTAATTCAAGAAGCCTCAAACTTGGGCAATGCTAGGGCTGATCAAGAAGTTGCACGCATTATGCAGATTTGTAATGCGTGTCGTTACTGTGAAGGATTTTGTGCAGTCTTTCCAGCGATGACGCGACGAATTGAATTTAATACTGCTGATGTGCATTACTTAGCTAACTTATGTCACAACTGTGGAGCCTGCTTGCACGCATGTCAATATGCACCTCCACATGACTTTGCAGTAAATGTTCCTTTAGCAATGGCTAAAGTCCGACAAGAAACATACATTGATTACGCATGGCCTCATGCTATGGGACGCCTGTATAAGCAGAATGGTATTACTCTTGCATTAGCAAGCTCTATCTCCTTAATCGCCTTTTTATTATTTACCTTAGCGCTGAATGGCGCCATATTCATGGCTCCGAATGGTGGAAACTTTTATGCGATCTTCTCGCATAACACTTTGGCATTGATGTTTGGTGCTGTATTTTTATTTGCCATTTTTGCCATAGGTATTGGCGTCACTCGTTTTTGGCATCAGATTTCACCAGGCGCTATCTCAGGTGTGGCTGCTGCTGAAGCTACTCATGATGTTTTAACGTTGAAATATCTTGGCGGTGGACATGGTGAGGGTTGCAATAATGAAGATGACGCTTTCTCACTCTGGAGAAAGCGTTTCCACCATTTCACTTTCTATGGTTTTATGTTGTGCTTTGCTTCAACTAGCGTTGCGACTTTGTATCACTATCTATTGGGTTTGTCCGCGCCTTATGCTTTGAATAGTCTGCCCGTGATCTTGGGAACCTTGGGTGGAATTGGTTTACTCATTGGACCCGTTGGCTTGCTTTATCTAAACTACAAAAGAGATAACGCTCATGGTGATGCAAATCAAAAGCCAATGGATAGGGCATTCATACTATTGCTATTGTTAATCAGCGCATCAGGACTTGGACTCTTGGCGTATCGCGATACGTCTTGGATGTCGATATGGCTAGTAGTCCATCTTGGTTTTGTGATGAGCTTCTTTTTGACCATGCCCTATGGAAAATTTGCCCATGGCATATACCGCACTGCAGCATTATTGAAAAATGCCATAGAAAAACGGCAAAAAAGTAAGCTTCAGCTAGGCTCAGACTAGCAAGCAAAACCCTGGATACTGAGTTTCAGGGTTTCTAGAGGGGGTAACACCTCGGTTTTTGCATTCCAACCCCCATTAATACCCTTAAATCGGTATCATTTAGCACTTATCTCAGAAATTCTTAGGAAATTACTATGCCAGGCTTGCTACCAAACGTTGATCCAGATGGATTATTGGAGTTCTCGGTTGTTTATACCGATCGTTCCTTAAATCATATGTCTGAAGAATTTAAGCGAGTGATGGTGGATATTTCCAGCGTCTTGAAAGATGCCTATAACGCGAGCTCAGCAGTGATCGTTCCTGGAAGTGGCACTTTTGGCATGGAAGCAGTAGCGCGCCAATTTGCAAATCAGCAAAAGTGCCTGATTTTGCGTAATGGCTGGTTTAGTTATCGCTGGACGCAAATTTTTGATTTGGACAATATTGCGAGTGACGTTACTGTTATAAAAGGTAGACAGTTGGAGAATTCCACGCAAGGTGTATTTGCTCCTGCGCCAATTGAAGAGGTAGTTGCTTTCATTAAGAAAGAGAAGCCTGCAGTTGTATTTGCTCCTCATGTAGAAACCTCTGCTGGAATTATCTTGCCTGATGATTATCTCAAGGCAGTTGGCGATGCAGTTCGTTCTGTAAATGGTTTATTTGTTTTGGATTGCATTGCATCTGGTGCCATGTGGGTCGACATGAAAGCCTGCAACGTTGATGTTGTGATTACAGCCCCACAAAAAGGTTGGAGCAGTTCTCCCTGTTGCGCATTGATTGCCATGGGAGATCGTGCCCGTGAGCGCATTGAGTCTACCCAAAGCACGAGCTTCTCCATGGATCTCAAGAAGTGGTTGCAAATCATGGAGGCTTATGAAAAGGGTGGTCATGTATATCACACGACTATGCCAACCGATGCGCTGAAAATTTTGCGTAATGTGATGAAAGAAACCCAAGCGCTCGGCTTTGCATCGCTAAAGCAAAAGCAAATTGAATTAGGTTCTAAGGTTCGTGAGCTATTGGTGTCAAGAGGATATGATTCTGTTTCTGCAAAAGGCTTTCAAGCTCCAGGTGTAGTGGTAAGTTACACCAAGGATCCTGATATTCAGTCTGGTAAAAAGTTTATTGCACTTGGTTTGCAAACTGCTGCTGGCGTACCCTTGCAGTGTGATGAAAGACCAGACTTCCGCACTTTCCGTATTGGCCTATTTGGTCTGGAAAAATTAGCACACGTTGACCGTACGGTTGGATTGCTTGCAAATGCTTTAGAAAAGATTACTGAAGCTGAAGCTCAACCTGCCTAAGTCATTTTGTAAATAATAAAAAAGGCCATCTTTTGATGGTCTTTT
>CANIMS010000158.1 GCA_947468785.1 Betaproteobacteria bacterium | reverse complement strand
AGCACCATGAGTGAGGTTGCACTCAATCATCAAGTTTTGATAAATAAAATCTGCGCGATAGATATTGTTCGCCTGAATGCCACCGACTTTGGCTGCAGCAATAAAAATGTAGTCAGGCTTTTCAGTATTGAGAAACGCATGGACTGCTGCTTGATTTAAAAGATCAAGCTCCGCATGGGTGCGGGTAATGACATTGTCATAGCCGCGGGATTTGAGTAGGCGAGTGATCCCGCTACCCACCATCCCACGATGACCTGCTACATAAATCTTGGCGGTTTTATTCATTGCGACTTAAAGTGGTGTAGCCGTGTTTCTTGACTAATTCATCACGCTCCGCACCTTTTAAGTCTTCGCGCACCATCTCTTTAACAAGATCTTGGAATGAAGTTGCAGGAACCCAGCCCAATTTTTCTTTGGCTTTAGTTGCATCACCTAAAAGTGTTTCTACTTCGGTTGGGCGGAAGTAACGGGGATCAACAGCCACAATGCACTTACCGCTAGCGTCATAACCCTTCTCATCAACGCCTTGGCCCTTCCAGGTGATCTTCATGCCGAGCTCTTCAGCGGCGTAATCAATAAATTGACGCACGCTGTACTGAACGCCAGTGGCAATCACAAAATCTTCTGCTTGTTCTTGCTGCAACATGAGCCACTGCATCTCAACATAGTCACGCGCATGACCCCAGTCGCGCAGCGCATCTAAGTTGCCAAGATAGAGGCACTCTTGCAGGCCTAACTTGATACGTGCAAGCGCGCGAGTAATTTTGCGTGTAACAAAAGTCTCGCCGCGGATGGGGCTCTCGTGGTTAAACAAGATACCGTTGCACGCATACATGCCATACGCTTCACGATAATTCACGGTGATCCAGTAAGCGTAGAGCTTTGCTACGGCATAGGGTGAGCGTGGATAAAACGGTGTCGTTTCCTTTTGCGGAATTTCTTGGACCAAGCCATAAAGCTCAGAAGTCGATGCTTGATAAAAACGGGATTTCTTCTCTAACTTGAGGATGCGAATCGCTTCCAAAATACGCAGTGCGCCTAATGCATCAGAGTTCGCTGTGTACTCAGGCTCTTCAAACGAAACCGCTACGTGAGATTGCGCAGCTAAGTTATAGATCTCATCAGGCTGAGTTTGCTGAATGATGCGAATCAGGCATGAAGAGTCGGTCAAGTCACCATGGTGCAGGGTGAGTTTATTGCCCTCGATATGCGGGTCATGGTAGAGGTGATCAATACGATCCGTATTAAAGAGGGAGGTACGGCGTTTAATCCCGTGTACTTCATATCCCTTTTTGAGTAATAACTCGGCTAAATACGCACCATCTTGGCCAGTAATACCAGTAATGAGGGCAACTTTTGATTTTGACATGGGAGTTTTTCTTATATTTGGATAAAACAGATCAATTTGCAGTAAATACGCTATTGTAAATTGTTTTAAATGCTGGCTTTCGCTTGTAGTCTTGTAGAAAGACAAGCAAATACAATGGGATGACTCGAATTAGAGAACAAGGGTAGATATTGGTGGGTATGCCAGTAAAAGCAGAACGCGGCAGAGGATTCTTGCGCAAGCTGGATCGCTGGATTGGCGTGCCATTTTTGTTCGTTTTGGGCTTTTTTCGCTCCAAAAGACCTAAACCTGCGCAGTTTCAGAGTATTGGCATTTGTATTTTTGCCGCCATTGGTGATGCTTTGTTAGCCTCTTGCCTGATAGCCGATATCCGGAAAGCCTTTCCTGGCAGCAAAATCACCATTTTTGCCACTCCAGCTAATGTCTCTGCCTTCGATTTAATAACCGGCTTTGACGATTTGGTAATCATTCCCATCACCGAGCCCTTGGCTGCGATTGAGAGGGTTCGTACCCATCCGGTCGATTTGCTAATGGATACCTCTCAGTGGCCCAGAATTGGGGCTGTAGTCGCAGCTTTGAGTGGCGCGCGCTGGACAATTGGCTTTGAAACTGAGGGTCAAAATCGTCATTTTTCTTATGACGCCACCGTTAAACATAGCCCTAAAGTCCATGAAATCGACAATTTTCGGGCTTTATTAGCACCCTTAGGGATAGCGGCACAAACCATGCCCCCCATCGATTTATCGACCCTGGCTGGCATAGATTGCCTAAATATTAAGCAACCATACCTTGTTTTACATCCATGGGCTAGCGGAAATCGCTTTCAATTGCGTGAGTGGCCGATTTCATCCTGGGTAGCACTAGCCATCAAGCTTATTCAATCTGGCTATGGTGTAGTGATTACGGGTGGCCCTGGTGATTTGGAGCGTGGCAATGCCCTCTTTCAAGAAATCCAGCAGTGGCTTGATGCTGATGTTTCCAAAGCTCTTCTCAATTTAGCGGGACAGTCCAGCCTCCTTAAAACAGCGGCCTACGTAAATGGAGCCGTAGCTGTCATCTCTGTAAATACCGGCACCATGCACCTTGCTGCTTTACTAAACAAGCCCTTAATTGCCTTGCATGGCCCGACCAATCCTGATCGTTGGGGCCCTGTCTATCCAGGAGCGAATAATGGGCAAAGTGTTGTGGTTCTTGGGCCAGGCATTCAAGAGGGTGGCGCTTATCTCAACCTCGGTTTTGAGTACCCTCAAGACCCAAGCTACTTGATGGATCAAATTTCTGTAGAGGCGGTTGTTGATGCTTTACGCAAATTTTCCATAAATATCGCGTAGTACTGCAAAATACGACGATGGCTGCATCCTTCATTATTAATTCGTATCTGATTCGCATATTTGATTTTGTCATCATCAATTTGGTGGGACTAGTTACATTTTTTGCAATTCAGTATTTCAAGGATCCCGATTTAGATTTGCAACGCTATGCCTCCCTCATGGTATTGGCAAGCTTGGCCTATTTGGTTTTAACGAATCGTGCTTATCGATCATGGCGCGGCGGAAATCTCATGGCCCTTTTTGGTCAAGTGGCCAGCGGTGTTTTAAAAACCTGGATTCTGATTCTGATTTGGTTGGTGTTTAGTAAATCAACTGAGATGTATTCACGTCTTTGGTTGGGATCATGGGCCATCATTAGTCTTGTTCTTTTATGCGGCAGTCGATTATTTAGTTATGTATTGATTCGGCGCTATCGCAGTAAAGGTGTCAATTTAAGACACATTGCGATCGTCGGTTCTGGTGGCACAGCGGATGAGATAGCACGACGTATTAGTGAGTCACCCTGGTCAGGCTATCGGGTTCAGCTTCAGTTAAAAGATTTAGATGCTGGAAAATTAACAGATTTAGCAAAGCAGCCGCTGAATGAAATTTGGTTGGCTCTACCCATGGGTGATGGTTCGCAAATGCGGATGGTGATGGAGTATTTGCAAATGAGTACAGCAACGATTCGGTTTGTGCCCGATTGGTTTTCTTTCCGCCTCATTAATCATGGGGTTAGTGAAGTGCTAGGGATGCAGATGATCGATCTGTATGGCACCCCAATGACGGGGATGAATTTATTCCTTAAATCGATGGAAGATTTTTGTTTATCGATTTTGATCTTGGTGTTCATTAGCCCTTTGATGCTAATTTTGGCAATTGGGGTCAAGCTGAGCTCACCTGGCCCGGTGTTTTACCGTCAAGAGCGTGTGGGCTGGAATGGCGAAGTGTTTGAGATCTATAAATTCAGATCGATGCCGGTTGATCTAGAAGAAGGTAAGGTAGTTTGGGGAGGCTCTGCTAATAAATCAGTGACACCATTTTCTAAATGGTTGCGCTCTACTAGCTTAGATGAGTTGCCTCAGTTTTTTAATGTCCTGCAAGGCAAGATGTCGATTGTGGGGCCAAGACCTGAGCGTCCCGTTTTTGTAGAGCAATTCAAAAAAGAAATCCCAGGCTATATGAAGAAGCATTTAGTCAAAGCTGGTATTACAGGCTGGGCGCAAATTCATGGTTGGCGTGGCGATACCGATCTCAATGCACGCATTGAGCATGACTTGTATTACATTGAAAATTGGTCTGTCTGGTTAGATCTGAAGATTATTTTCTTCACGATCTTCCGTGGCTTTGTTAACAAAAACGCTTACTAGTTTTCTGTTTTTCTCGGCTGTATCAACATTGCATTGAGTAGCGCAATACAGAAGAACAGAATTTCAATCGTATGCTTGCTACTCACTTCTGCAATCGTAAACGTTAAGAGTAAATCTGCGGCAATCCAAATGACGACTAAGCGGTTCGGTGAATCGCTTTTCAGGGCTAAGGCAATGGTTGAGAGCAGGGCACCTAGCGTCAATAAAAGACCGGGAATACCAAATGCTAAGCCTAAGTCAATCCAGGCGCTGTGTGAGGAACGAATATTTGCCTCAGGATAGGATTTATGAATCACCTTTCCTAATGAATGTTCCAGCAGTCCATAGCCTAAGGGATTTTGAGTAATGGAATGGACGCCCGCCGTAGCCCATGCGGCACGCTCATAGTTATTAGGGTATACCGGGTCGCCAGAGGCGGTCTTTGGATAGCCATATTTCTGGATATCTTGCCAATTTGGAACTGTATCAATTTTGACGGCAACCGCAAGGTCGTCAATGAAATGATTCCACCCACGATTGATACTCAGATGCTGCTGAATAAAAATAATGATCAGAATTGCTGGAATCAGAGTCGCTAAACCAATTTTCCAATCTAACTTTCTGAGTTTGATTTGTTGAGTTAACTTTGAGGCTCCTATATAGATAGCCCAGCTTGCGATCAAGATAATGCCAACGCCCACGCCATTGCGCGTATCGATAATGGTGGTAACAGCAAATAAAATCGT
>CANIMS010000157.1 GCA_947468785.1 Betaproteobacteria bacterium | reverse complement strand
TCAGCGAGATAAATAGGCCACTTAAAACATCGAAAAAGATTGCTGCAGTACAAAGACGTCCTCGCATCTTTGCTTCATTCGCCTCCAGTTGCATTTGTTGGCGGGCAGCATCTGAGAGATTGTGATCCCCATGAAGTAATTTCTGGATCGCACGCATACGATCTACTGATCTGGCTAAGCGTGCCGAAATGGCATTAATCAGAGTAGCCACAGCAGTTAATAAAAAAACGGGTGCTAATGCCAGCTGAATGTTATTGGTAATCGCGTCAATTGAGACATCCATATTGATTTCCTAAGGGACTAGCAGTTGATTAATGAGACCAGGCAATTAAGCCTGTATAGGCTGTAATCAGCACCAACAAGCCGAATGCAATACGGTACCAAGCAAATGGCACAAAGTTATGGTGTCCAACATAGCGTATTAACCAACGCACACAAATAAACGCGGAGATAAATGCTGCAATAAAACCTACTGCGATGGCCAAACTATAGGCACCAGTAAAAGCCACGGGTGATTTCCAAAGCTTTAATAATTCATAAGCTGTTGCGCCACCAATCACTGGAATAGCCAAGAAAAAAGAGAATTCGGTGGCGACTACTCTTGGAATACCAAACAGCATGCCACCAATAATGGTCGCACCTGAACGAGAGGTACCCGGAATTAATGCAGCACATTGGGCCAGACCAACCTTTAACGCATCTAATGGGGTGAGATCGTCCACTGTATGAATTGCTCTCTCTGAAGTGCTCAGATGACGCTGACGATGTTCTGCCCAGAAGATAACCAGGGCACCCACAATAAAAGCCGTTGCCACTGGAATCGGGGCAAATAAAACTTCTTTGATGTATTTACCAAATAAGAAAGCCAAGCCCATCGCCGGAATAGAGGCAATGACTAAATTCAAGACAAAACGCCTAGCCAGTGGGCTAGTCTTTAATGAAGAAATGACGCTGATGAGTTTGTGTCGAAATTCCCAACACACTGCCAAGATCGCGCCAAACTGAATAATGACTTCAAAGGCCTTACCTTGATCGTCATTAAAGTCCAATAAATCCCCGACCAAAATCAGGTGCCCCGTACTGGAGATAGGCAAAAACTCCGTTAAGCCCTCAACAACCCCCAGAATTACCGCTTTAGCCAACAAAAGTAGATCCATAGGCTAAATTTTATAGGTATCCCGGCAAGAATTAGAGTATTTGGCAAAATAGCCCATAAATAAGCAATTTGGATAAATTAGCCTTAAACTGCATGGCACATTAAAAAGCATTTGAATTACATGACCAGAAGCCACCCTATACCACCTCAGATAACAGCAATTAGCTTAATCCTGAGTCAAGCCCTCGGCTTTGGATGGGGTGCGAGCAGTGCTTGGGCTCAAAGTGCCAATGGGGCGCCACCCTCTTTACCCTCCAAAGTGAGTGTTCAATCACTAACGGGCATCGACAAACCGCCACAGTTCATTGCAAAGCCTAAAGCAGCTTTACCAGATCAAGCCACTCCGTCTTATGTCAATGCGAATAGCGCGGCATCTATAGATAAAAATCGATTAACTGACTTGATATCCCTATATCAAGAAGCAGCTTTTAGCGATCCTGTTTTAAATGCTGCCCGTTTTAATTACCAGGCAAGCAAAGAACTATATTGGCAAGGCCTCTCGCTCTTGCTCCCACAAGCCAATGCGACGCCAGGTGCTACACGCTACTTCCAACATGGCCAAGGAACAACCGTTGTTGCTGCAGGCGCTGGTAACTCACGAGTATTTGACCAAAAGAACTACACCGTCACTTTGACGCAGCCCGTATTCAACCTCACTGCCCTTGAAGCATTTAAACAAGGTGATTTAAATACCAAGCTTGCAGACATGCGCTTTTATTTGGCTCAGCAAGATTTAATTATTCGGGTATCGCAAGCGTATTTTGATGCGCTGACAAGTCAAGATAACGTTGAGCTCTATCGCAATAAAAAGAGTTTGATCAAACAACAACTCGAAATTGCACAAGCCAAATTTGATGCTGGTCTAGCTACCGTAGTAGATATCAATACTGCCCAAGCCGCTTTGGATTTAGCCAACTCTCAAGAAATTGCGGCGCAAGCTGATCTAGTAGTGAAACGTGGCGTTCTTGAACAATTAGTGGGTCATCCCGTCGGCCCCTTAAAGCCGCTGACTAAAGAGGCAAAGATTGATGGCGTCCTGAAAGATCCTCGCTCAAAGAGCAAAGATACTAAAGAGATTTCAATTGCTGATAGCGTCAATCCGCAATTGCCTCCAGGTCAAACCCTAGATGATTGGATTAAACAAGCAGAGTCAGCAAACTTTAACGTTTTAGCTAGCCAGTTAACAGTCAATCTTGCAGAGAGCACCTATCGTGGCTCGCAAGCATTGAACTACCCATCTATTAACTTGATCGGTTCTAGCGGCTTCAATACTTCTAATGGCACACCAAATAGTTATCAGCCAAACAATACCAACGTATACAACAACACTATCGCCTTGCAAATGAATATTCCTTTGGTATCAGGTGGTTATGCTAGCTCTGTAATTCGCCAAAATGCTGCATTAGTCGATACCGCCAAAGCAAACTTTGATAATGCGAGACGTACAGCAGCACAAAATACACGCGCTGCATTTACTGGATTTTATGGTGGACTTGCGAGCGTGAAAGCGTTTGAAGCTGCAGAGCGTTCAACAAGCTCAGCCTTAGAGTCCAGCAAGCTTGGCTTTCAGGTGGGGACTTTAATTAATATTGATGTATTGATCGCCTTAGATAGCGTGATCAACACTCGATCACAGCTACAACAAGCACGCTATAACACCATCCTCAATGCGATTAGGTTAAAAGCTCATGCTGCCGCTCTTACAGACGAAGATCTCATCGCAATTAACACTTTGCTACGTTAAATCTCTCAAGTAGGTCTAGTCAAAAGCTCTACAGATGCCTTTACAAGCTCAGTAGCATCGGGAGGAAGCGCAATGTCTCCCACATTGCGAATGTGATAAGCCCAATAACCCTCAGTTTTCCATCGCGGAGAATCGCAATAGATTTCTACTGTGGGTAAGCCTAAGACAGCTGCTAAATGGGTTAGCCCCGTATCAACACCAACAGTCAGAGCAGCGCCTGCAATCACCGCAAAAGCATCTGCAATCGAAAAAGCGGGTGGCACTAAGGCATTCGGAATTTGCTTTGCTAGCTCAGCACTAACTGCCTTCTCAGCAGCATTGCCCCATGGCAAAACCACTTGAAATCCTCGATGAGCAAGATCAACACCTAAAGTAACCCAAGCTTCATTCGACCAACGCTTGGCTTCTCTCGCCGTTGAATGAAAAAACAATACGTAGGGTGTCTTTAATTCAGGAATGGATGGCTTTAATAAATCGACTTTCATTCGTGATGCATAAAACTGAGGAGTATCAGAACGCTGAATTACTGGCCAATTAAATGCAGAACACATCACCAAGCGAGAACGATCAACCGCATGAGTCTGTAGGGGTACTTGTACTTGATGGTTGTAAAACACCTTAGCAATCGGCTCGTATCCTGAAAATTGCGTAGCATTGGCCAAGCCAGCAACTACAGCATTTGAAGACTTATTAGCTAATGCACAGACCAAAGCAGATTTAAGCAAGCCCTGGGTCTCTATCACTACGTCGTAAGAGACTTCCTGTAACTGTTTTTTAAAGGAAAAAAATTGTTCCCAAGTAGAAAGCTTAAATAGATGTTTTTTCCAACGACGCAGGCCAAAAGGAATAATTCGGTCAATCCCCTTAAAGCCCTCCCTTGTCCGCAAAGGTTCAAGTAGGTGAACATAAGCCTCTTCAACCACCCAATCAATTTGGGCATTGGGTAGTCGAGCGCGTAAATCCCAAACCAGCGGTAGATTGTGAAGAACGTCTCCTAGAGAGGAGAGTTTGACCAAGAGAATTTTGGGTGAAGCAGCGCTCATGTGAGCATTATCTTATCTTTTACTTGCAGGGAGATTTAAAACTTCGGGGCAGCATCCCAAGCTAAGCCATTTTGATCTTTGGCATTCATATTGGGAGCTACGCCTTCTGGTAAGGGCCATTGCACGCCAACGGTAGGATCATTCCAGGCTAAGCAGGCTTCACTTTGGGGGTGATAATAATCAGTCGTTTTATATAAGAACTCTGCAGCTTCTGACAGAACCAAAAAGCCATGTGCCAAGCCCGCCGGAATCCACATCTGTTTATGATTCTGAGCGCTGAGTTCAACGCCAACCCATTTACCATAAGTAGGTGATGACTTACGAATATCAACCGCAACATCAAAGACGCTACCTGCAACAACGCGCACCAACTTACCTTGAGCTTGTTGTAATTGATAGTGAAGACCACGCAAAGTCCATTGCTTAGAAAAGGAATGGTTATCTTGCACAAAGTTCACTGTTAGCCCTGTGGCTTGCGCAAAATCTTGCGCATTAAAAGACTCAGTAAACCAACCACGCTCATCACCAAATACCTTAGGTTCAATAATCAATACATCATGTATTGCTGTCGAAGTGACTTGGAGCTTAGGATGAGATGTAGACACTCTATGCTTCCTTTACTTTTTAGGAGACAAAGAGATCGGTTGAGCTGAAGTATTCATCTCGTGCAATATTTTATTGAGGTATTGGCCGTAAGTATTTTTACTCAGCAGACTGGCAACCTTTTGAACCGCCTCAGCAGTAATCCAGCCTTGGCGATAGGCAATCTCTTCAGGACAGGCGACCATCAGTCCTTGACGCTTCTGCAGGGTTG
>CANIMS010000156.1 GCA_947468785.1 Betaproteobacteria bacterium | reverse complement strand
TTTTGCTGCGGCAGAACCTACTTAGCAGCTGGCATGGTAGATAAAGCCAAAGAGACCCTTGGTGAATTAGTTCATCATCTCGCGCCCTATGCTGAAAAAAATATTCCCATCATTGGTTTAGAGCCATCATGCCTATTTACCCTTAAAGATGAAGCGCTAGTGATGGGTTTTGGTGAGCGCGCTATTACCGTAAGCCAGCAAGCGCAACTCTTAGAAGAGTTTTTAGCAAGAGAAGTAAAAGCGGGAACGCTCAAGCTTCATCTCAAAGCAGCAAGTAAGCCAGTACTATTTCATGGGCACTGTCATCAAAAAGCATTTGCAGCTGTCACGCCAGCCATGGAATTGCTAAAACTGATTCCGAATGCTGAACCGAAATTGATTGAGTCATCCTGCTGCGGCATGGCAGGTAGCTTTGGTTATGAGGCAGAGCATATTGAAGTATCCAAGCAGATGGCTGAAGCAAGCTTATTACCTGCAATACGCAAAGTTCCGGATAGCTGGGTGGTTGCTGATGGCACGAGTTGTCGTCATCAAATTACTGACGGCACTCAAAGAGAGGCTGTCCATATCGCCAGAATATTGGCGGCCCACCTTTAGCGAATGATGCCGTAACCCAACATCAGCAAGGTTCCAGTCAATAAGGCTGGCACTAAACGTTTGGTGGGTTTGGAAATCATCACCCCAATACTGAGAACACAAATCAGAATCCGAATCCAAGCAGGAACGGTTGCCATCAGACCCACAGGAAACAAAATCAAACGGACCGTTAAAGTTGCCACCATGGCATAGGTAATGGCTGAGAGTAAGCGAAAGATTTCGCTATCTTGATTGATGCGACCTGAGAGCATGACCCCAATCGCACGGCAGACGTAAGTGCCGACACAGGCACCTGCGAGTGCTAACCATAAGCCCCATCCTTGAAGAGACGCGTTCATCATCCGATGAGCCCCGCTTTCTTCCGAATCCACTTGCGGTCAATGACATAGGCTATCACTCCAGCCACTATTCCCGTAGTTAATAAACTCGAGTCACGATCCCATATGGTGAAGAGTGGCCCCAAAAGGCATCCTAAACAAATAGCGATGCGATTAATCCATGGTTTGACTTCAGTAAAGGTCAATAAGAAAAATAAAGGGTTAATAAAAACCAGGCCTAGTGTCACAGCCGCTGGCACAAAGCCCGCCAAGATGTAACCCAAGATAGTTCCTGGAACAGAGATGAGCCAACACAATAAGCCAAGACCGACAAAGTAACTTAAACGATGCTTGACCTCAATAGAAGAAAACTCTTTCATCGAAACAGCCCATGCCGTCATGGCAAGTAAATGAACTGTGGCATATAGATTGCGATTACGATCTTTTTCGTGTAATTGCGGAAAGAGTGTCACTGTCATGGTGACAAAGCGAGTGGATGTTAATGTCACCGCTAATGCAATGGCAATCACCGATGAACCCGTAATCACCATCTCCATTAAAACGACTTGCCCCGGCAAGGCAAACATCAAAAGACTGCTGAGGACTGTAAACCACCCGTCTACGCCATTGGTGCGACCCATCGCCCCAAAACCCACCATACCAGCAAAGAGCACCATAGCTGGGGCACCTGTAGCATCTCGTATACCAGACCAAAAAGCATCGCTTCTACTTTTAAAGCGCTCAGCAGCAGACCCTTCTATAGCAATTTCGCTAGGGTCGATATACGGTTGATTGGCTGAAGACATGGGCTCATTGTAAAGCCGGCTGAAAACTCTGCTTAATAGACCAAGTCTGATAATGCCCAGTGAATATGCTCAGCCACCAATGGCTCAGCATTAGGTAAGGCGCTATGCAATGCATTGCGAAGTAGTTCTTTTTCAGCATCAGCTAAATCAGGGCTCGCTAAAGCATTACCCATCGCTACTGCTAAGTTACGGCGCCAGCGGAGATAACCAATACGACGAATCGCACTACCCTCATGACGCTGCTCAAACTCTGCCTCAGACCAAGACCATAATTGCAGCAGAGTAGCGCGACCTAAACCATGACGCTCTGCAAAATCGGATAACTGAGTGCGCTTGGCAAACTTATTCCAAGGGCAAATTAACTGACAGTCATCACACCCATAGATCCGATTACCCATTGCTTTCCTGTACTCGATGGGAATTTCTCCAGGATTTTCAATGGTGAGATATGAGATGCAACGACGTGCATCTAATTGATAAGGGGCAGTGATAGCTTGGGTAGGACAAACCTCCATGCAAGCCTGGCAAGTTCCGCAATGTTCTTCCTGCTCTTTATCAAGAGGTAATGGCATATCCACCAAGATCTCCCCTAAGAAAAACATCGAACCATAATTGCGATTCAATAAGAGTGTATGTTTGCCGCGCCAGCCCAAACCAGCTTTGCGCGCTAACTCCACTTCCATCAGTGGCGCTGAATCAGTAAAGACGCGGTAACCAAATTTCCCAATTTTGAGTTCTACTGTTTTAGCAAACTCTTGTAAACGCTGACGCAATACCTTGTGATAGTCGCGCCCACGAGCATAGAGAGAAACTACAGCTTGCTCTGGCTCTTTTAAGCGTTGCCACTCTCGATCAAAATCACCATCAGGCAAAACATAACTCATCGATACACAGATCACCCTGACCGTACCCGGGACTAATAATTGGGGATCTGAACGAAGCTCTGCATGACGCTCCATATATTCCATTGCCCCATGACGACCCTCTGCTAGCCACTCCTGCAGACGCTCATTGGCAGACCCTAAGTAGGTATCGGTAATTCGTAATTGATCAAATCCCAATTTTGCAGCCTCTTCCCCAAGCCAATTACGCAAATTGGAGTCTTCAGAGGGAGTGATAGAAGTGCTTAAAGTCATGATGAATACAGAATGTAACGCAATAATTGAATAAACTAGCGTAATGAGTGAAACACCAGCGTCTATTGAACAATATTGTAGGCAGGAAGCGGATACTGCCGCCCTTGCCAAGAATGTTGCCACCTGCCTTAGCCTGTTTCTTGCTCAGCATCCAAGTGCACACCTCAATATTGCCCTAGAGGGTGATTTGGGCTCAGGCAAGACTACTTTTGCCAGATACCTTATTCAAGGCATGGGGCATGAAGGTAAGGTGAAGAGTCCCACCTATACCCTCTGCGAGCCCTATCCGCTAGAAATCAATCAATACTCATTTACAGCGCATCATTTTGATTTGTATCGCATGAAAGATCCCCTTGAATGGCAAGAGGCAGGATTTAGTGAATATTTTGATCTCCCTGGATTTTGCCTAATAGAGTGGCCAGAAAAAGCCGAAGGTACTTTGCCTCCATTTGATATCGCACTGCATTTAACAACTGGGGCAGAAGAGAATGAGCGTCACATTCTGATGAAAGCAAAAACGGCGATGGGCTTAAACGCCTTAAAGATGATGCCTAACAATACAAAATAATTAATGCGTAGTCCAAAAATCAATCTCTCCAAAAGAAAGCATTTGCAAACTTGCGCAAAGTTTGCAGGCTTTGTTTTACTCTTAGGGGAAATTGAAATCGCTTGGGGCGCCAAAATTTTGGGAGTGCGTATTTGGCCCTCAGAGGATTACACCCGCATTACTTTAGAGTCTGATAAGCCTCTACCGATTACTCAGCAGATTTTGACAAACCCAGATCGCTTGGTGGTTGATGTACAGGGCTTAGAGCTTAATCCCACATTAAAAGACTTAGTCGCCAAGGTTAAACCGAATGATCCTTATGTCTCTCAGATTCGGGTGGGGCAATTTCAGCCGGGGATTGTGCGCTTGGTCTTTGACTTAAAAGAGCCCATTAAACCGCAACTCTTTACTTTAGATCCCGTTGCTGAATACAACTATCGCATGGTCTTTGATTTATACCCTACTACTCCACCTGATCCATTGATGGAGTTGGTTAAAAGTAGTGCACGTAAAGAATCTGCGCTAGCAAAATCGAATGAAGAGATCGATCTGATTGCGCAGTTTGCTGCCAAGAAGGAAGTCCCAAAAGTACCAACAGCACCAATAGCTCAAGCTATACCAGAAACAAAAGATGCTCCAGCCCCAGCAAAATATAAACGCCTCATTACAATTGCCATTGACCCTGGGCATGGTGGTGAAGATCCTGGAGCAATTGGCTCTATGGGGTCTAAAGAAAAGAACGTGGTGCTCTCGATTGCTAAGCGTCTTCGTGACAAGATTGAGGGTGAAGCCTATATGCGTCCATTTCTAACGCGTGATGGCGATTACTTTGTACCACTTAATGTACGAGTACAAAAAGCCAGACGGGTCGAGGCAGATTTATTTGTATCGATCCACGCAGATGCTTTTATTCAGCCTCATGCTAAGGGAGCATCCGTATTTGCACTCTCACAACTTGGCGCCAGTAGCTCAATGGCACGTTGGATGGCAAATAAAGAAAACGCATCGGACTTAATTGGTGGCATCAATATCAAGACCAAAGATCAGCAGGTAGCCAACTTATTGCTAGATATGTCGACCACTGCCCAAATCAAGGATTCATTACAGGTGGGCAACTCCATTCTGAAGCAAATCGGTGGATTTGCCCCTCTGCATAAGGCAAAAGTAGAACAAGCCAGTTTTGCTGTTTTAAAGGCTCCTGATATACCCTCCATCCTTGTTGAAACTGCGTTTATCAGCAATCCCCAAGAAGAAGCAAGATTAAATGATGAAAGCTACCAAGATCGGATTGCAGAGGCGATTTTGAAGGGAATTAAGGAGTATTTTTCTAAAAATCCACCCGTTGCTAGACGAACTAATTCATAGCGAACTTGTATCTACAAGGCTT
>CANIMS010000155.1 GCA_947468785.1 Betaproteobacteria bacterium | reverse complement strand
GAGGAAAATATTTTAATTTTATCGAGTGGTAACGTAGTGCATAACCTGCGCACTATTGATTGGCATGACAATGCAGAGGCCCATCCTTGGGCAAAAGACTTCAATCAATTTTTTATTTCTGAGATGCGTGCAGACCATCATGAATCTCTGATTGAATGGGAGCGTTATGGAGATGCTGCTCATTTAGCTATTCCAACCGCAGAGCATTATTGGCCAGCTCTTTATACTTTGGCGCTCCAGGAAGATGGAGAACACGCGCAGATTTTTGCTGATGGAATAGAGATGAGTTCCATTAGTATGCTGAGTT
This sequence comes from Betaproteobacteria bacterium, assembly GCA_947468785.1. Lineage (GTDB taxonomy): Bacteria > Pseudomonadota > Gammaproteobacteria > Burkholderiales > Burkholderiaceae > Polynucleobacter. The sequence goes on along the minus strand of CANIMS010000155.1, from coordinate 4,498 downwards.
TTTCAGTTCAATAAAACGCTATATGGGACTCTCTTTTCTAGCAATCTTTTTTGGCGCAGGTCTCGGCGCTTTATTGCGTGCCGGCTTTAATGTTCTAGCCGGAGGTATGACTTCCGTTATACCTATGGGCACTTTCATGGCAAATATGCTTGGTGGTTATCTAGTCGGAATTGCAGTAGCCTTCTTTAGTAATAATCCCAATTTATCGCCCGAGTGGAAGTTATTTGTCATCACTGGATTTTTAGGGGGGCTTACTACTTTTTCTAGCTTCTCTGCTGAAGTAGTCAGTTTTATGCAGCGTGGTGAATTCACGTGGGCCTTAGGGACTGCATTGCTCCATCTAGTGGGCTCTTTGGTGCTCACTTTTTTGGGGATTTGGACATATCAATCTTTTCGATAAGTTGAAATTTGAGGTCTTATGGGGAGTTCGGTATAGTTTGTTTAGTCCGGTCATGCATTAGGAAATTGATTAATTAAAGGGAAAAAATGAAAACATCACGTAGAGACTTTATGACTTATGGTTCTGCATTTGCTTTAGCAGGCAGTTTCCCATCCTTTGTGTTTGCGCAAAATAAGCCCCTATTTGAGTCAATCAATATGTTTATTCCAGCCGCTCCTGGAGGTGGTTGGGACAGCACTGGAAGAGCGATTGAGATGGCAGCTAAGGATGCTGGCTTGGTAGGCTCCTTCCAGTTTGAAAATGTTGGTGGTGCTGGCGGAATGGTTGGCTTACCCCGTTTTGTAAATCAGCGTAAAGGTCAAGCCAATGCCTTAATGGTTGGCGGTTCAGTGATGGTGGGCGCAGCGATTACCAATAAAAGTCCTATAACCATGTCTGATGTCACGCCCATCGCATGCCTTACTGAAGAGGCCGGAATTATCGTAGTTCCAACTGATGGAAAAATTAAAACTTGGAAAGAATTAGAAGAGGCTATCAAAGCCAATCCTAAGGCGGTCTCTGTTGCTGGCGGTAGTGCCGGCGGTACCGATCATCAACTATTGGGATTGATTATCAAAGCGCTAGGTAAAAATCCACGCGAGGCCGCTTATGTTGCTTTTGCAGGTGGAGGTCCCGCAAATGCTGCGATTCTAGGTGGTCAGGTTACCGCAGGGATTTCTGGCTATTCAGAATTTGCCGAGCAAATTAAAGCGGGCAAGATGAAGGCTCTTGCCGTATCGGGCAACAAGCGTATTCCAGGCGTTGATGTTCCTACTCTAAAGGAGCTTGGTGTAAACGTGACTGCTGCAAACTGGCGCGGAGTGTTTGGTGCACCAGGAATTAACGCCACGCAAAAGGCGGCATTAGTAGAGTTGGCTACAAAGATTCACGATACCAAGGGGTGGGCTGAGACTTTGGAAAAGAGAAAATGGACTGATGCTTTTCTTGCGGGCGCAGCATTCGATGCTCAACTGAAAAAGTACATTGCTGAAACAGAAACGGTTCTAAAAGAATTAGGTTTGGCATGAGTACTCGCCTTATTGCCAGCTTCCTGCTGGTATTTTGCGCGGTAGCAGTATGGCAAGTATTCGCTATTCCAGAGTCAACAATTCAATCTGAGGTAGGGCCTATTTTGGCCCCCTCTATTTTGGTTGCACTACTGTCCTTATTGGGTGTTTTTTACTTGCTGACAGCAATGAGTAATAAAGCTCCTGATTGCACTCATCAAGAGGAAGATCGTCCGCTAAAAGGAGGGTCAACCCGTGTTTTCTATATGCTTGGTGGCGGCCTCGCTTTTATCTTGCTTGCCAAGTTGATTGGGTTTTTGATTCCCGCTGCATTATGTGGATTAGGTGTTTCGATGGCATTTGATGCCAAGTTCAATGTGAAGACATTATTGATGGTATTTGCTATAGCTGGCGCATTTTGGACATTATTTTCAGCGATTTTGGGGGTGGATTTAGGTCCGCTCTTTAAGCTTCCTTTTTAAGAAAAGATCATCATGAGTTCTTTTGACTCCTTAATGCAAGGCTTTGCTGTTGCTTTGCAGCCCATGACCTTGTTATACGGTTTCATCGGTTGCTTAGTAGGTACCTTGGTTGGAGTGCTGCCTGGCATTGGCCCGGCACTAACGATTGCATTGTTGTTGCCATTAACCTTTAAGGTGCCAGCCACTGCAATTTTTGTTTTATTTGCAGGCATCTATTACGGCGCCATGTATGGTGGTTCTACCACTTCTATTTTGCTCAATACTCCCGGTGAATCTGCAACCATTGTGACCTCGCTAGAAGGTAATAAGATGGCACGACGTGGAAGAGCGGGGCCCGCGCTAGCTACAGCGGCAATTGGAAGCTTTGTTGCAGGAACGATCGGAACGATTGCGTTGACTTTCTTCGCGCCTTGGGTAGTTGATGCAGCACTAGCATTTGGTCCGGCTGAGTACTTTAGTTTGATGTTGATGGCTTTAGTAACTGTATCCGCCGTTCTAGGCAGCTCAGCCTTACGCGGTCTAATCTCCTTGGTAGCCGGTCTTTTATTTGGCTTGGTCGGCATCGATCTGCAGACGGGCCAACCTCGCTTTACATTTGGCCAACCAGAATTTTTAGATGGGATTGAAGTCACAATTGTGGCTGTGGGTTTATTTGCCATAGGTGAGGCTCTCTTTTTGGCCTGGCAGGGTAAAGAAAATAAAAAGACGGATGTTCTGGCGGTATCGGGAAGCTTATGGCTTTCAAGAGAAGATTTTGCGAGATCCTGGAAGGCTTGGATTAGAGGTAGTCTCTTTGGATTTCCTATTGGGGCAATGCCCGCTGGTGGAGCTGAGTTGCCCACATTACTTTCTTACTATACGGAAAAGAAGCTCTCAAAGAAGCCAGAGGAGTTTGGTCATGGAGCGATTGAGGGTGTAGCGGGTCCAGAGGCTGCTAACAATGCCGCAGCAGCGGGAGTCTTGATGCCCTTATTAACGCTCGGTATTCCTACATCAGCTACTGCAGCGATTATTTTATCGGCCTTTGAGTCTTATGGAATTCAAGTTGGTCCAACCCTATTTACTCAGCAAAGTAGTTTAGTTTGGACACTGATCGCCAGTCTATATATCGGCAATATTATTTTGCTGGTGCTGAATTTACCTTTAGTTGGTTTATGGGTAAAGCTTTTAAAGATTCCTCCACAATGGCTCTATGCAGGTATTGTGGTCATATCTGTTGCAGGGGTGTATGGATCATCAAATTCAGTATTTGATGTAGGCCTACTGTTTTTCTTTGGGGTGCTTGGGTTTGGTATGCGCCGCTTTGATTTTCCAGCTGCCCCCTTAATTATTGGTTTAATTTTAGGGCCGATGGCAGAGCAATCGATGAGACAAGCGCTGACAATTAGTCAGGGTAACTGGGCTACGTTTTTTACAAGACCAATCTCGGGAACCTTGATGGCGATCTCAATTGCCCTCTTGCTTATTCCAAATATCATGCGCTTCATTCGCAGTCGTCAGCAAGCTTAGATCAATCCCATTGATCCCAAGATGGCCCCAAGTACGATTAAGTACAGAGGGTGCCAGCGGGTGAAGACTGTAAATAGGATTGTGAAGATGGTTAAAAGATAGGCAGCTACGCCATGATTAATTTGCAGGGCGATTTCCCACGCGGAGGATAGAACCAGTCCAATCGCAAGAGCAGCTGCCGCATATTGGATCGCTTGCTTCTTGAGAGGGTCTTTGATTCCCAGGAGTATGCGTTGCAGATAAAAAATCAAAATTGAAGAAGGCCATGCTATTGCAAATGTAGCAAGAAATGCGCCAATGACTCCATATAAATGCCAGCCTAATAATGTGACCGTCATAAAGTTTGGACCCGGCGCGGCCTGTGCTATTGCAAAATAATCTGAAAACGTTTGGAGATCAATCCAGCGTTCTTGATAGACAGCAAGATCAAGCAAATCTGGCAGAAGTGCGCTTACCCCGCCAAAGGCAACTAGAGAAAAAGCAGAAAGCTTTAAAAATAAGCTAAGTAAGATACTCATTCTCTATGCGCCTTTTTCCAGGCCAAAAAGAGGGCAAATGGGGATGCAATTAAAACCACCCAGCCTAAGCCCAGGTGAAAGTAACTTGCCGCTACGATGGTGATCACCACCACCAATAGCATTGCTGGATATTGAAATTCATCACGCAACATTTTCAATCCAGTAGAGGCAATTAAACCAACCCCTACAGCAGAGATGCCGCGCAAAATTCCTTTGACTGAATCTAAATAACTGTAATGGTCATATAAAGCCGCAAGCACTAACACTAACAAAATAGGGCCTATGCTTAGGCCTAGTATTGCGGCAATCGCACCTCTAGCTCCTGCAAAGCGTGAGCCGACGCAGACTGCTAGATTCATAATGTTGGGCCCAGGAACGATTTGGCAGATTCCAAGAATTGCACTAAATTCTTCCGATGTGAGAATCGTATCTTTCTCAACTAAGGTACGCCTTGCCCATGGCAACACCCCACCAAAACCAGACATAGCAATTTTGCTAAAGCTAATAAAGAGCTGTAAGGGGGTTAACTGTGACAAGATCGAT
>CANIMS010000154.1 GCA_947468785.1 Betaproteobacteria bacterium | reverse complement strand
ACATCGTAACGATTTATTGAAAGGAATGAGAGTGTCTTACCAAGTCACGCTCAAAACGAGCGGCAAACAATTTACTGTTAACCAGGATGAAACCCTCCTGGAAGCCGCTCTCCGTCAAGGTATTAACCTACCCTATGGATGCAAAAATGGGGCCTGTGGTTCATGCAAAGGCAAAGTGCTTGAAGGGCAAGTTAGTCATGGCCAGCACAGCCAAAGCGCTCTAAGTACCGCTGATGAAACCGCTGGTGGAACCCTCTTTTGTTGCGCCCATCCAAATTCCAATTTATTGATTGAAGCCCGTGAAGTACAGGGTGCTGGCGATATCGCCATACGCAAAGTGCCGTGTCGCGTTAATACCATTACCAAACCTAGCGCAGACGTCGCTATTCTGAAGCTGCAACTTCCTGCGGCAGAACGTTTTCAATTCTTGGCTGGGCAATATTTAGAATTTCTACTAAAAGATGGTCAACGCCGCGCTTACTCAATTGCGAATTCACCTGAGCAAGAAGGTCCGCTCGAGTTGCATATTCGCCACTTGCCCGGTGGTTTATTTACTGATTTTATTTTTGGCGCCGTAACACCTGCTTTAAAAGAAAAAGATATTCTGCGCTTTGAAGGTCCGCTAGGCAGCTTCTTTTTGCGCGAAGATTCCAAGAAACCTATTATTTTTGTAGCGGCTGGAACTGGATTTGCACCGATTAAATCCATCATTGAGCACATGCAGGCTAAGAAAATAAAACGCACGATTCATTTATATTGGGGTGGTCGCCGCCCAAGCGATCTTTACCAAGATGACTTATGTCAGCAGTGGGCCAAAGAAATTCCCGATTTCCAATATATTCCTGTGATCTCAGATGCCCTCGCAGAGGACAACTGGCTGGGTCGTAGTGGCTTTGTTCACCAAGCGGTAATGGCTGACCACCCTAAACTCAAAGACTTTCAAGTTTATGCTTGCGGTGCACCCGTGATGGTCAATGCGGCACGTGACGATTTTTCATCCATTTGCCATCTTCCTGAGGAAGAATTCTTTGCTGATTCCTTTACAAGTGCCGCTGATTTAGCTACAAACTAAATCTGATTCAGCGAGATAATAGAACCATTCTTTGCCATCATTACTTTTAACCAAGAACCAACATGAATAAGCCAGCCCAAGCCATCGACACTCATGCAGTCATGTTTATTACCCAACGTCCAGATGTCATCATGGTCGAGGGTCGCGGTTCGTGGTTAACCGATAACAATGGCAAACGCTATTTAGATTTCTTACAAGGTTGGGCTGTTAACTGCTTAGGTCACTGCAATCCAGGGATGATCGAGGCCCTCAATGCCCAGGCTAAAAAGCTGATTAATCCCAGCCCTGCGTTCTATAACGAACCCATGATTGGCTTATCCAATCTACTGACTGCAAATAGTTGCTTTAATAAAGTCTTTTTCGCTAACAGTGGCGCTGAAGCAAATGAGGGTGCGATTAAATTAGCGCGCAAATGGGGTCAACTCAATAAATCCGGTGCATTCGAAATTATTACCTTTGATCACAGCTTCCACGGACGGACTCTCGCAACCATGAGTGCCTCTGGTAAACCAGGCTGGGACACCATGTTTGCCCCCCAAGTCGCGGGCTTTCCTAAAGCAGATTTAAACGATATCGATTCCGTTAAAAAATTAGTGAACGATAAAACGGTTGCCGTCATGATTGAACCAGTTCAAGGTGAGGGTGGCGTCATTCCTGCGTCTCCAGAATTTATGCGGGAGTTGCGCAAATTCACTAAAGAGAACAATGTTTTATTAATCGTTGACGAAGTACAAGCAGGCTGTGGTCGAACTGGTACCTTATTTGCCTATCAACATTACGGCATTGAGCCAGACATCATGACCTTAGGCAAAGGTATTGGTGGTGGCGTTCCTTTAGCAGCACTTCTTGCTACCGATGCCATCGCGTGCTTTGTACCTGGCGATCAAGGCGGTACCTATAACGGTAATCCATTGATGACTGCAGTTGGTATTAGCGTGATTGAGCAACTCACAGCACCTGGTTTTTTAGACAACGTGAAGAGAAAGGGTGAACTTCTGAAATCTGAGCTACTCACCATTTCTGCAGAGTTTGGTTTAGAGGGTGAGCGTGGCGAAGGTTTATTGCGCGCCCTCATGCTGGGTAAAGATGTTGGTGGAAAACTGGTTGATCTTGCACGCGACCGCTCCCCAGAGGGCTTGCTGATTAATTCTCCGAGACCAAATCTGTTGCGCTTTATGCCAGCGCTAAATGTCAGTGATGATGAGATTCATCAAATGTGCGGCATGTTGCGCGAACTGCTAAAGCAAGTAGCTTAAGCGAATCAGTCGACTAAATTTTTCGGCAGTGAAAAGGTAACATCCTCAACGATCCCAGGCAGCGCCCGCACCTGGCGAGGTCCAAACTCTTGAATCCGTTGAACGATAGACTGCGCCAAAGATTCTGGTGCAGATGCGCCAGCCGTTAAGCCAACCCGTTTCTTACCAACAAACCACTCAGCCTTGAGTTGGTCTGGGGCATCGACCATGTAGGAAGGCACCCCTAACTTTTCAGAGAGTTCTCTCAAGCGATTAGAGTTCGAGCTCGCCTTGCTTCCGACCACAATAACTACCTCCACTTGGGGAGCCATAAATTTCACAGCATCTTGGCGATTTTGAGTGGCGTAGCAAATATCTTGTTTTCTGGGTTTAACAATATTGGGAAATTTTTTGATAAGCGCGTCGACGATTTCTTTAGTCTCATCTACAGATAAAGTGGTCTGCGTCACAAAGGCTATCTTTTCATCATCCGGGAAAGACAGGCTATCGATATCCTCTAATTTTTCAATCAGAAAAATACCTTTTGGGACTTGCCCCATCGTCCCCTCAACCTCGGGGTGGCCTGCGTGGCCAATCATTAATACCGTAAATCCATCTTTGCACATCTTGACCACTTCTAGATGTACCTTGGTTACCAAAGGACAAGTAGCGTCATACACCTGCAAACCTCGCTCTTGCGCATCCTTGCGAACCTCTTGGGATACACCGTGGGCACTAAAGACCACGATTCCTCCTTTAGGCACTTCATTTAAGTCTTCGACAAAGATCGCGCCTTTGTCACGCAATTCATTCACAACGTATGCGTTATGCACAATCTCATGTCGTACATAAATGGGCGCCCCGAAACGACTCAGTGCTTCATTGACGATATTGATAGCGCGATCAACGCCGGCACAAAAGCCACGCGGTTGGGCCATCAAAATTTCAGGGCTATCGGAAATAGATTGATTTGTCATATCTTACAAAATAGCAACAATTTGAGCTTCAAATGTAACAGGTCTTCCCGCTAAAGGATGATTGAAGTCAAACCATGCTCCTTCCTCATTAATCGATTGCAAAACACCTGCATATTGAGCGCCACCTGGCGCATTAAATTCAATCACATCGCCAGGGTTAAATTCCGTATCGTCATCACGACCCTCTTTGAGAGCTTTCAAAGAAACCCATTGCACCAAATCTTCTTTACGCTCACCAAAACTTTGGTCCGGCGTTAATACTGCGCTTTTTTTCTCACCAACACCCAGTCCTAGTAATACATTTTCAAAACAAGGAGCAAATTGTCCAGAGCCCATCAAAACCGTCGCAGGACGATCAACAAAAGTATTGATGTAGTCATCCCCACTAGGCAGAGTGAGCCGATAGTTGAGAGTCAAATAGGAGTTTGGCAAAACGGTAAGCTTGGTCATAGAGAGATTGTATCTAGGCCTGCGAGTAGTGGACATTCCCCCATCACAGAATGGCCAAAATATGAGCAGCCCAGAGAAAAACTTCGTCTCTACGGCGCGAAATCTCTGACAGATGCAGAACTGCTAGCGATCTTTTTACGGGTTGGGGTAAGGGGTAAAAGCGCCGTATCTTTGGCTGAGGATGTTTTGCATCAGTTTGGGAATCTACCCAGACTGATGACATGCAGGCCCGATGAATTTATCCAGATTCATGGCATGGGTTTGTCCAAATGGTCCCAAATTCAGGCCGCCTATGAGTTGGTTAAACGCAGTCTTGAAGAGCAATTAGCCCAAGACTCCATTTTTTCCTCCCCGATTCAGGTCAAAGAGTTCCTTCAGGCCAAAATTGGCGCCCTTCCTCACGAGGTTTTCCTCTGCCTATACCTAGACTCCCGGCTGCACTTAATTGAGTGCCAAGAGCTCTTTAGAGGCTCCATTACCCAAACTGCTGTGTACCCCCGGGAGATCCTCAAAGAAGCTCTTGCCAGAAATGCTAGCGCCCTCATCGTTGCCCATAATCACCCCAGCGGCAATCCCTTACCAAGCAAAGCGGATCAAGAGCTCACCAAAATCTTAGTCAAGGCCTTACAACTGGTTGAGATCCCCCTCCTAGATCACTGCATCGTCAGCGGCAGTGGTTTTTTCTCATTTTCAGACTCTGGCCTTATGAAGATTGATCAAAAATGATAGTAAATACTAACTTACTGAAGATATTGAGCATCATTTAGACCTTTTCTTGCAAACTCAAGCAAGACTTTCCAAGCCAAAGTCATTTAGGGCTAGCCCAAAATAGGTCAGGACTGATACAATCTTCTCTTTTCGCAATTAATGGAGTTATGTCATGGCAAAAGTTTGCCAAGTCACTGGGAAAAAGCCGATGGTTGGCAACAATGTTTCCCATGCAAACAATAAAACGAAGCGTCGCTTTTTGCCTAATCTGCAAAATCGCCGTTTCTGGGTTGAATCTGAAAACCGTTGGATTAGCTTGCGCTTAACCAATGCTGGTTTGCGCGTTATCGACAAAAACGGCATCGATGCTGT
>CANIMS010000153.1 GCA_947468785.1 Betaproteobacteria bacterium | reverse complement strand
TTTGGATTTCAATGGGCATGCCATGACAATCCCAGCCTGGAACAAAGACAGCATCAAAACCCATCAGCCAGCGAGACTTCACGATCATGTCTTTAAGAATCTTGTTTACTGCATGACCAATATGAATATCGCCATTGGCATATGGAGGACCATCGTGCAAGATGAATTTAGGTTGATTTGCGTGTGCCGCACGAATCTTTTCATAGAGCTTATTTTTTTGCCATTGAGCAACCCATTGCGGTTCTCGCTTAGCAAGATCACCCCGCATAGGGAATGAGGTATCTAATAGATTTACGGGGTAAGAATTTTCTTTTTCAGACATACGCTTTTTTCAGGAAATAATTTCTGGCATGCGCTGCATCAGATGCAATCGCTTTTGTAAGGGTATCGAGGTCGTCATACTTTGCCTCGTCCCGAATTTTTTCTAGGAGTTCCACAGTAATAATTTTTCCATAGACATCTTGATCGTAATCAAATATGTGTGTTTCGAGTAATACGCGACCTTGGTCTTCAACCGTTGGTCTTACGCCTAAGCTGGCTACTGCCGCTAAAGGCTTTTCGTCAAGACCTAAGACTTGTGCCGTAAAAATACCAGTAGTGGCTGGCTTACGATGATGAAGGTGATTAGCTACTGCTAAGTTCAAAGTTGGAAATCCTAATTTACGTCCCAATTGTTGACCATGAATCACATGACCAGAAATGCCATAGGACCTACCTAATAATTTTTCTGCTAGCTTCATATCGCCGTTAGCAAGTGCAGTTCGTAAAGCAGAACTAGAAATACGTTCACCATCCTCGAGAATGGTTTGGATGCTAGAGACTTCAAAACCATATTGTTCTCCAGCTGCTTTAAGGCTCGCAAAATTACCAGCGCGTTTAGCGCCATAACAAAAGTCATCGCCTATCAAAATCCATTTTGCGTTGAGGCGCTTCACAATAATTTCAGTTACAAATTCTTCGGGCGTAAGTCGCGCAAAGGCAGCGTTGAAATGCTCTACCACCACTCGATCAATTCCTATCTTGGAAAGTGCGGACAATTTATCGCGCAGATTCATGATGCGGGGAGGTGCTTGGTCAGGAGCAAAGAATTCTTTGGGGTGTGGCTCAAAGGTCATGACACAAGAAACCAGGTCTCTTTCCTTAGCGCCATCAACTAGCTGCTTGAGTAGGGCGCGATGCCCCCTGTGCACGCCATCGAAATTTCCGATGCTTAAGGCACAAGCGGGTCCTGCAGAAAACTGGGTGGGGCCACGGAATACGTTCACAAAATCGCTTTCAGGGTAGCCATCAATTATATTGTGGGCATGCTTTCAATCGTTACCTTAATCTCAGGCCGTGGATCTAATTTCGAAGCCATCGTCAAAACGGCTCAAAAAGAGCATTGGCCGATCAAATTTGCTGGGGTCATCGCAAACCATTCAGCGGCTAAGGGCCTTGAATTTGCTCGCTTGCAGGGCATTCCAGCGTATGTCATAGAGCATAAAGAGCATGCGAGCAGAGAGTCCTTTGATACGGCTTTGATTGAGAAAATAGACCAGTTGGGGGCTGATTTAGTGGTTTTGGCTGGTTTTATGAGAATCCTAACCCCCAGTTTTATTCGGCATTTTGAGGGTCGCCTCATTAATATCCATCCCGCTTTACTGCCAGCCTTCCCTGGTTTACATACCCATGAGCGTGCTTTAGAGGCAGGCATGAAAGAGCATGGCGCAACAGTGCACTTTGTTACCGAGGGGGTTGATGAGGGCCCGATTATTTGCCAAGCCTCTGTTCCAGTGCTAGCAGGGGATGATGCAGATACATTGGCCGCTCGTGTTTTGGCTGCCGAGCATCAAATTTACCCACGGGCCGTAAAATGGTTCCTTGATGGACGATTGCGAATAGAAGGTAATCAAGTGAAGTTACAACCCCCTGAGTCGCAATTTTTTAAATTATGAGTACAGAACGCCCGTCCAGGAAGTCTACTAGTGGCTCAAGATCTGGTTCAAGATTAGCTCCTCATAAAAGTTATGCTGCAAAGTCTAAGGACCCATTGCGTCGACCTGAAAGACGGAATGCGAGTGGCAACTTAATTGCTCCTGAAGGTCAAAAGAATTTTTCTAATGCCAAAGCGCTACCTCAACACGCCATTCATTTAGAGCGTTTATTGCCGGAGTTGCTCAATTTTGAGCAACCAGCAGATCGTGTTGTGAGTCGATATTTTCGTGCTGAACCTCAATTAGGTAATCGCGATCGCGCCTTGATTGCAGAGAGTGCATTTGCTATTCTGCGACGTAAAAATGAGTTCTCCCAATTTGCTTCCAGCGGTGAAGGCTCACAGGCTAGACGCTTAGCGCTATTGGGTTTGCTGTCCGCGCTCTCCGAAGGTGGATTAGGTTCTGCCAATCGCGCAGAGAGTGCGATTGCAGATTTAGCTCACGTTCTCAAGCCAGGCGAATATGAATGGTTGCAACGCTTTTCCAAAGTAGATCCTTCTGCCTTAAATCCATTGGTACGAAATAATTTGCCAGAGTGGTTGTGGGATGCATTTGGTAAATATCCAGGAGAAGAAACTCGTGAAGCCTTAGCAAAATCTTTAATGCATTCTGCATTGTTGGACTTGCGCGCAAACACCATGAAAACCAATCGCGAAGATTTATTGGCGCAGATGAATGCTTTAGGCGGTCGTTATCAAGCGATTCCAACTCCCTATGCGCCTGATGGTGTTCGCATCATGGGTAAGCCCGCATTGCAAAACACTGCAGCCTTTAAAGCAGGAATGTTTGAGGTGCAGGATGAGGGCAGTCAACTCTTAGCGTATTTGTTGGCTCCCAAACGGGGCGAGATGGTTGTCGACTTTTGTGCGGGCGCTGGCGGTAAGACATTGGCTATTGGTGCCTTGATGCGGTCTACAGGACGTTTATATGCTTTAGATACATCTGAGCGCCGCCTAGCGAACTTAAAGCCAAGACAGGCCCGTAGCGGCCTCTCCAATGTCCATCCTGTTTGGATCGACAGTGAGAATGACTCTAAGATCAAACGATTGGCAGGGAAGATTGATCGAGTTCTGGTGGATGCCCCTTGCAGTGGAATGGGTACATTGCGCCGTAACCCTGATCTCAAGTGGCGTCAAACCCCAGAAGGAGTCTTAGAGCTTAATCAAAAGCAAATGAATATTTTGGGATCTGCCGCACGCCTTTTAAAGCCAGGTGGTCGCCTGGTTTACGCCACCTGTAGCCTTTTACCTCAGGAAAATCAAGGAATTGCAGAGGATTTTCTGGCTAAACACCCAGAATTTGAGGTAGTTCCAGCAGCAGAGGCTCTTAAGCCCTTGTTTCCAAAGGATAAATTACCTCTTGGCTGTAGCGCAGACAATCCTTGGTGGCAACTGTGGCCCCATATTCATGGAACCGATGGTTTCTTTGGGGCTATTTTTCAAAAGAAAGCGGCATCTCCAGCCGCCACCTCTGAAAAGGGCGTAGAAAAAGAGATCAAGGTCAAAACCAAGAAACCCGCTAAAGACTAAAATAGAGCTTTAGACCTTTAGGGCTTCACTTTTGAATTTATCTGCAAATACCGGCTTTGATTCTTTCCTTCACTGGCTTGCCAATGGTTATTTAGATTGGTCTTGGTGGCAAATCACCATTTTCACGCTCGTAGTGACTCACATCACGATTGCAGCAGTAACGATTTTTTTGCATCGTTGCCAAGCACACCGCGCCCTAGAGCTGCACCCCATTGTTGCTCATTTCTTCCGCTTCTGGCTTTGGCTCACGACTGGGATGGTTACCAAGGAGTGGGCATCTATTCATCGTAAGCATCACGCTAAATGTGAGACGGTAGATGATCCGCATAGCCCTCAAGTCTTGGGCATTAAAACGGTTCTCTCACGTGGCGCTGAGCTGTATAAAAAAGAAGCTGCCAATCAAGAAACTTTAGATAAATTTGGCCATGGCACTCCAGACGATTGGCTTGAGCGGAATGTGTATTCCAAGTTTTCTTGGCAGGGCGTTGGCCTCATGCTCATCATTGATGTGTTTTTGTTTGGTGGCATCGGCTTAACAGTTTGGGCAGTGCAAATGTTGTGGATTCCGATTACTGCTGCCGGTGTGATTAATGGCATTGGCCACTTCTGGGGTTATCGTAATTTCGATTGTGAAGATGCCTCCAGAAATATTGTCCCCTGGGGAATTCTGATTGGTGGCGAAGAGCTCCACAACAATCATCACACTTTTGCTACGAGCGCCAAACTGTCTAATAAATGGTATGAATTTGATATTGGCTGGCTTTATATTCAGATCTTGAGTGCAGCTGGTTTGGCGAAGGTTAAAAAGACGCCACCCAAACCACAGCTGAGTGATTTGCGTCCAGCGGATCACGATACGCTAGAGGCCATCATTGCTAACCGCTATGAAATCATGGCTCGCTATAGCAAGACTTTGCGTCGCTTCTTTAGTAATGAAGTACAGCATATGCAAGTTCTAGCGGTGCATCTCAAAGATGCTCGCACTTGGTTGTCTAAAGATGAGTCTCGTCTAAGTGATGAAGAGAGGTTGAAGCTCGAGGAATTGATGGCGAGTAATGCTCAACTTCGCAAGATGATTGAGATGCGTCGTGACTTGCAAGCAATTTGGGGTCGTTCGAATTCGACAAGAGAGCAGTTAGTATCTCAATTGCATGCTTGGTGCCAACGCGCTGAAGATAGTGGCCTGACCAGTTTGCGCGAGTTCTCTTTAAGACTGCGTCGTTACGCTTAAGTCTTTTTAAATCAAAGATGTCTCTAGCAATTTGGAGACAATAAAAAACCCGCTGATGTAGCGGGTTTTTTATTTGCTTGAAGCAAG
>CANIMS010000152.1 GCA_947468785.1 Betaproteobacteria bacterium | reverse complement strand
TGGGAGTAGAGCCAGATACTTTGAGGGATATCAACGGCATTCCTAGGGGGATGCGGATTAAAGCTGGCTCGACGGTACTGATACCAAAAAGTACCGCTAGATCAGGCGATGTTCCGACTTCTCTGGCTGAAAATGCTAGCCTTAGCCTAGAAAAACCACCACCTCCACCTGCACCCAATAAGTGTGCAAAGACTGCTCAGAATACAAAGGGATCGAAAGGGGCTCAGCAAACTAAATGTCCGCCAGTAAAACAAGCTAAAACGACTCAGAAGACCCCCTCTAAGAGTAATTCCTCCCAAAATAATGCTGGATCTCAGCATAAATCCGCATCGACAGAACTTGCAAAATCTGCGAAAAATGGTAGTTCAGCTAACTCCAGTACTAAGGGGGCGAGCAGCAAACAGTAATTTTAGTCACTTTTATTTGGGTAAAACATGTCCTATAAAGCGCATCATGAACGTTCAATTCAAGATCCCGACGGTTTCTGGGGCGAGCAATCAGCCTTAATTCATTGGGAAAAGCCATTTAATAAAGTACTGAATTACGATAAGCCTCCATTTGCAAAATGGTTTGAGGGCGGACTCACCAATCTTTGCTTTAACGCCGTGGATCGTCACGCAAAGGATCGGCCTAATCAAACAGCATTAGTAGCCGTTTCAACAGAAACGAATCAAGAAAAAGCCTACACCTATAAAGAGCTCTATGAAGAAGTCAATCGTATGGCTGCAATTTATAAAGCCAATGGCATTCAAAAGGGTGATCGTGTTCTGATTTATATGCCGATGATTGCGGAAGCCTGTTTTGCAATGCTTGCCTGTGCTCGTATTGGCGCCATTCACTCAGTAGTCTTTGGCGGTTTTGCTTCTCATAGTTTGGCATCTCGTATTGATGATGCAAAACCAAAGATGGTGGTCTGTGCAGAGGCTGGTGCCCGGGGTGGCAAGGCTGTTCCTTACAAACCACTATTAGATGAGGCTATTGCTTTAGCGAGCTATAAGCCTGAAAAAGTGTTAATCGTAAATCGCGGCTTAACAGAATTTACTACGGTTGCTGGCCGTGATTTGGATTATGCAGCTGAACGTCAAAAACATTTGAACGACATTGTTCCAATAGAGTGGGTCGATGCAACCCATCCATCCTATATTTTGTATACCTCAGGCACTACGGGTAAGCCTAAGGGTGTGCAGCGAGATACAGGCGGTTATGCAGTTGCCTTGGCTTCCTCGATGAAGCATATTTTTACTGGCAAAGCTGGTGAAACGATGTTCTGTACATCCGATATTGGTTGGGTGGTTGGGCATAGTTACATTATTTATGCACCCTTACTCAGTGGCATGGCCACCATCATGTATGAAGGAACACCACTTCGGCCAGATGCTGGAATTTGGTGGGAATTAGTTGATAAATACAAAGTGTCGGTTATGTTCTCTGCGCCAACAGCAGTGCGTGTCTTGAAGAAACAAGACCCAGCATTTTTGACAAAGCACGATCTTTCTAGTTTAAGAGCGCTATTTCTAGCGGGTGAGCCATTGGATGAGCCAACTGCTACATGGATTCATGATGCAATTCAGAAGCCGATCGTTGATAACTATTGGCAAACTGAAACTGGTTGGCCAATGCTTGCGATCCAACGTGGTGTTGAAGTCATGCCGCATAAATTTGGTTCTCCAGGGGTGCCGTCCTTTGGGTACAACATGAAATTGCTCGACGATGCTACTGCAGCAGAGTTAGGCGCGGATCAAAAAGGCGTCATTGCCATTGAAGGCCCATTACCTCCAGGTTGTATGCAAACAGTTTGGGGTGATGACAAGCGCTTTGTT
This sequence comes from Betaproteobacteria bacterium, assembly GCA_947468785.1. GTDB lineage: Bacteria > Pseudomonadota > Gammaproteobacteria > Burkholderiales > Burkholderiaceae > Polynucleobacter. The sequence continues at coordinate 3,025 of CANIMS010000152.1, read as the reverse complement.
AGTACCTATTGGGAAACCATTCCTGGCAAATTGATTTACTCTACCTTTGACTGGGGCATCAAAGATAAAGATGGTTACTTCTTCATCTTAGGCCGCACTGATGACGTGATTAACGTTGCTGGTCATCGACTTGGTACACGAGAAATTGAGGAGAGTATTTCAAGTCACCCTAATATTTCCGAAGTGGCTGTTGTGGGGATAGAAGACAAACTCAAGGGTCAAGCCGCCATTGCATTTGTGATTCCAAAAGATTCTTCTAAGGCAGAAAATCTTGAAAAAGAGTGTATGAAAACAGTGGATACTCAATTAGGAGCAATTGCTCGTCCGGGTCGTGTTTATATTGTTAACGCATTGCCTAAAACCCGTTCGGGCAAGATTGTGCGCCGTGCGTTGCAGGCTGTAGCAGAAGGTCGTGACCCTGGGGATATCAGTACCATGGAAGACCAATCTGTTTTAGCTCAAATTAAGGCCATCATCGAGCAAGGTGCTCCGTCATAAATAGGCCCACCAGGCGAATCTCTTCTATCGTATCGGCGTTAAGCAGGGGATTGCCTGCTAGAGCCCAATTGGCTAGGGATTCAAGGGCTTAGGAGCAAAACTGGTATCATTGCAAGGTTCAAAACTTATTAAATACCCTAGCGCTTAAAGACACTCACCTCCCGCATACACAAGCCCCGGGTTGGTCTTTTTGGGGGTTTTGAGCGTCGGATGGAGCAGGGACTGGAGATGGTTTGTCACCCTTGCTTCCTTCTTTTCCTCCTGCCGTGTTGGCTCTAGCCGACGGCACTTTATTTCCCGGTTTTAGTATTGGCGCCCCTGGCGAGACTTCTGGTGAAGTGGTATTCAATACTGCATTGACCGGATATCAAGAGATCATCACTGATCCAAGCTATTCACGTCAAATTGTGACCTTGACCTATCCTCATATCGGTAATGTTGGCATTAACGTACAAGACGCAGAATCAGATCGGATTCACGCTGCTGGTCTGGTGATTAAAGATCTACCAAAACGCGTTTCCAATTTTCGTGCAGAAGACACCTTAGGAAATTACCTAACAAAAGCTGGAATTTTAGGAATTGCTGGAATAGATACTCGTAAGCTCACCCGCATTTTGCGTGATAAGGGCGCCCAGTCTGGTGCAATCGTTGCCGGCAATTTGGGTGATGACTACGAGATTCTTAGTCAAAAGGCGCTTACCCTTGCAAAGGCCTTTCCTGGAATGGCTGGCCTAGATTTAGCAAAGGTTGTGACCACCGATAAGCCTTACGAATGGCGTGAAGCTGAGTGGGATTTACATGGCGTGAATGGCAAGCCCTCTTATCGCACTCTAGATAAAACCAAGCCCACTCGAAAAGTAATTGCCTATGATTTTGGCGTCAAGCGTAATATTTTGCGCATGCTGACAGAGCGCGGTTGTGAGTTAACAGTTGTTCCTGCTCAAACAAGTGCCGCCCAAGTTCTAGCAATGAATCCTGATGGGGTCTTTTTCTCAAATGGTCCTGGGGATCCTGAACCCTGTGACTACGCCATTACTGCAGCTAAAGAGATTATTGAAAAGGGTATACCGACGTTTGGTATTTGCTTGGGTCATCAAATTATGGGGCTAGCTGCTGGCGCCAAAACATTGAAGATGAAGTTTGGCCATCATGGCGCAAATCATCCAGTCAAAGATCTAGATACCGGTCGCGTAGCCATTACTTCTCAAAACCATGGCTTTGCAGTCGATGCGAATACTCTGCCTGAGAATATTCGCGTTACGCATGTTTCTTTATTTGACGGGTCCTTACAGGGCCTGGCATGGAAAGATAAGCCAGCACTCTGTTTTCAAGGTCATCCTGAGGCCTCTCCAGGCCCACATGACATTGCTTATTTATTTGATCGTTTTGTGGAGTTGATGAATGCTCCGAAAGCCAGTAACAAGGGAGGCAAATAATGCCTAAGCGGAGCGACATTCAAAGCATTCTCATTATTGGTGCTGGTCCTATCGTCATTGGACAGGCATGTGAGTTTGACTATTCCGGCGCGCAGGCTTGCAAAGCACTGCGAGATGAAGGCTATAAAGTTATTTTGGTAAATAGTAATCCAGCAACGATCATGACGGATCCAGAAATGGCTGATGTCACCTATATCGAACCAATTACATGGGAAGTGGTTGAGCGCATTATTGCTACAGAAAAGCCAGATGCGATTTTGCCGACGATGGGCGGTCAAACAGCCTTAAATTGCGCCTTGGATTTACACCGCCATGGTGTATTGCAAAAGTACAACTGCGAACTCATTGGGGCATCGCCCGAGGCAATCGATAAAGCCGAAGATCGTCAGAAATTTAAAGATGCCATGACGAAGATTGGTTTAGGTTCTGCCAAATCCGGTATTGCACACACCATGGATGAAGCCCATGAAGTTCAGCAACGAATTCAACAGGAAACAGGAAGTCCAGGTTTTCCAGTAGTCATTCGTCCATCTTTCACTATGGGGGGCTCAGGTGGTGGTATTGCCTATAACCGTGAAGAGTTTGAAGAGATCTGTAAACGCGGTCTTGATCTATCGCCCACTCGTGAACTCTTAATTGAAGAATCATTGCTGGGTTGGAAAGAGTTTGAAATGGAAGTGGTGCGGGATCGTAACGATAACTGCATCATTGTTTGCTCTATTGAGAACTTGGATCCGATGGGAGTTCATACCGGCGACTCCATTACGGTTGCTCCTGCACAGACGCTAACTGATAAAGAGTATCAATTGATGCGGAATGCGTCGATTGCAGTTCTACGTGAAATCGGTGTTGATACAGGCGGCTCTAATGTTCAATTCTCGATTAACCCAGTAGATGGTCGCATGATTGTGATTGAGATGAATCCTCGTGTCTCACGTTCATCTGCCTTGGCATCCAAAGCGACTGGTTTTCCAATTGCCAAAATAGCAGCAAAGCTGGCTGTTGGTTACACCTTGGATGAATTAAAGAATGACATTACTGGTGGTGCAACTCCAGCATCATTTGAGCCATCAATTGATTATGTTGTAACC
>CANIMS010000151.1 GCA_947468785.1 Betaproteobacteria bacterium | reverse complement strand
TTGCTGCTTGAGATATCAACAGACCATTAGCAATTACGATCAACTTCCAAATAATTAGCCGTAAACCCTTCGGAGTGAGTGCGCTGCTACTCCATCTTTAAGAGCCTCCCGAACGGGTATTGCAATTAAATCAACACTCTTCTTAGTTGCTAGGCGCTCTAAAAACATTGGAGTCCTTTTTCCGATCATGGGGTAAACCCAGTCTGGAAGATTGATAAAGCCAGCCTTGCTAATCAATTTTACAAAAGGCTTGGATCGCAAATCGCTTGGAAAATCATCCAAAAGCTGAATGATGCTTTGCGTGCGCTTCCCATAATGAAGTTCTGGAAAGTAAGATTGAATTGCTTCTTGCGTACCTAGCAGGGTATCTGGTAGATCTTTAGCGCCAAGCATCTCTCCCAATTTCTTCATCTCTTTGAAGTATTGATCCTGTTCTTGTCTAGTTAGTTTTGGGTATCGATAGTTTTGATAGGATTCCAGAAAACTGAGGGTTTCAGTCAGATGGACCCAGGCTAATAGATGGGGATCACTTGCAATATAGGGCTTGCCAAACTCATCGCTACCATGGATATGTTGATGAATCTTATTAACCTTCTCAATAATCTCATGAGCCATTTGATGGGGGCCATAAGTGGTTGCAGCGATAAAGTAGGCGGTTCTGCCTAACCTGCCTTTGAGATCTTTTCTAAAACTTGAATGGTCCCAGACACCCGCTAATGCTTGCGGGTGTAGTGCTTGTAGCACTAAGGAGCTAATGCCCCCAATCATCATAGAAATAAAATCCGAATGAACTCTCCAAGCAATAGACTCGGGACCAAAGAGGCCGCGATCTCCCTTAGGGGTTAGGAATGCAATTGGCGGTCCACCACTACCACCCACCATTTCTCGAATTGTTTTACGAATCAGCTCATCAAGCATGGCTTTAATGCATCATGAGACTTCTTAAATCATCATCCTCAATAATCTCAGAAATGAGATCCAGCCTTATCCGAGGATTGGTTTGTGCCAGTAAATGATTCTTTTGGATTAGGGAGATTGGTAGAAGTTCAGCAAGGCGATTTGACACCCACCCACAATCATCAGTTTTAAAAGGTTTTTTAAAAGGCGCATCACCTAACAAATCTTCGCTTTGAATCACTGAAAGAATTTCATCTAATAATTTTGCTACCCCTTGATGTTCTAAGGGGATAGGTATTAGTGGATCTTTGTCTAACAGTTCAACTTCACCCATCCAAAGTCCATTGGCCTCTTGTTTACTGCTGAATAGCTTAAAACGCTGTGTGCCAAATGACTTCGTCATGTAGAGGGCGGGTTGTACAGGATCAAAGTCTTCAATTTGAGCTAATGTGCCAATTTTTGAAAAGGATAGAGATATATCTTGTTCGGTGGCATCTGAATTTTTGATGATGCTTACTACGCCAAATTCTGTCTTTTCTCGCAAGCATTGCTTAATCATGTCCAGATAGCGTGCTTCAAAAATCTTCAGAGCAATTACCCCGTCTGGGAAAAGCACGGTGCCCAGTGGAAATAAAGGGATTTTGCGATGGGGGGAGGTGGAGTCAGTCATTCCTTTAATTTAATGGATTTACTTCATCTTTGCTGACCCCCATTTGAGCTAAAAGCCCTAGCTTTTTTCATATGTTCAGCGCTAAACCTCATTTACGTATACATTAAGCGCTCAATACTAGGAGATCTAAATGATTAAAAAACTTCGTATCAAGCTTGCTCGGTGGATCCTAGGAGAGTATTGCCCTTGCTACCAAATGGGTTATCACAATATGGTCGATTTTCAGCAAAGAAGTGCTGATCAGTTGGCTAAGGCTCAAGAGCGTAAAAAGATCTAATAGTTGTATTGTTGCCTAAGCTGATTGAGTATCAGTCAGACGCCAGGCTATTAGGGCGCTAGAAAAAATCTGAGTGCACAGTAATAAGAATGTGATGCCATTCAATATGACAAAGTAATTTGCAAAAGGAGACAGCATGACCGGCATTCCTTCTTGGAGCGCAGTTTCCCTCAAGTAGTCCATGCGGGGTATCAGCAAAAAGCTTGCAACTGCAACAGCAAATATCAATATTAGTGATGGCAAGCGAACTATCTTCAGTTGAGATATACCTCGCTTAATCAAGATGTTAGAGAGGCTTAAGATGACAAATGCACATCCTAAAAAATAATACGAAAGATGTTGCATCAGAAGATGCGCAACCATGCCTGCGGCCTGAGAATCTTCCATTAAAAAGTATGGAGTAAGGCAGCCAAGGGCTTGAGCCATGATGCCCCCAGCCATTAAGCCAGCAAGTAGGCGCAATAATCGAATTGAGAGGTGGTATTGGGTGCTGAGTGCTTCAACCATGGGATAAAAGGGGTTAATTAATGCAATGCAGCATAAATTTTGAATCAGTTTCATACTAGACCTAATCTAACTTTTATACCAAAAACACCATGGAAGTCACTCAAGCAGTCAAGGTAGCGCTTAATACACTGGTCGATATTGCGAGTCATTCAAATAACGGTCAGCTAGTAACCGTTCCCGAAATAGCTAAAAGACTACAGATATCGGTTAGCCGTATTGAGCTATTGCTAAGACCTCTTCGAGAATCTGGATTAGTCATTGGGATCAAAGGGAGAACCGGAGGCTATCAACTCTTAAAAGACCCTTGCATGATTACGATTAAAGAAATCGTTTTAGCAATGAATCTCATTAAAAAGAGAAAAGTAGAGGTATCGGATATTGCAAAAGATCTCTATCAGTCATTAGAGGTCTACATGATGAATTGCATTTCTAATGTTACTTTGGCTTCCGCTATTAAAGATTACATTCCGCGCTTTAGCGATGTACAAACGGCGCCAGAAAGAAAGCCGTATTTTCCTGCGGAGTCTAAAGTTAAGGCTAAGCCAGAAAGAATACCTAAAGGGGAGACCCAAAAAGTAGTGAAGACCTCATTTAAAAAAGTTGAAGAAGTCCCGCGTGGACCTAACTCCATTTTTAGTTTTGCTGACTATCTCAATAAAAATTCATCAGCAAACTAGAGTAACAAAGTCATTAACGTGGAAATACAGCAGGTCTCGTACCCTGATTTAGCTTTCGTAGACATTGAAACTACTGGGTCTCATTTTGATCGAGATCGCATTACAGAAATTGGTATCAAAACTCTTGCTGGTAATGATATTCAGGTATGGGAACAATTAATTAATCCTCAAACCTTTATTCCGCAAAATATCCAAAGACTTACTGGTATATCACCGCAAATGGTTGAGAATCAACCAAGCTTTGAGGAAGTAGCAAGAGAGTTAAAGCAAGAGCTTGAAGGAAAAATCTTCATCGCCCACAATGCCCGATTTGATTATGGATTCATCAAGGCGTCTTTTAAAAGAATCGGCATTGACTTTAAGCCAAAAGTTTTATGTACGGTAAAGCTCTCAAGATTGCTTTTCCCTGATCAGCCTCGCCATAACCTAGATACCATCATCAATACCCATCATCTTCAGGTAAGTGCTCGTCATCGCGCGCTAGGTGATGCAGATTTATTGCTTCAGTTTTGGCGGGTATGTGAAACAAGGTTTGGAAAAGAAAAACTCAATGAGGTGATCAACCAACTGGTTGGCAATCCTAGCCTGCCACCAAATATAGATCAGGAGTTAGTTGACTCCATTCCTGACGCTCCTGGTTGCTATATCTTTTATGGGGAAAATAAAGCTCCTTTATATATTGGGAAGAGTATCTCCTTGCGTAGTAGAGTCATGGGGCACTTTCAAGGCGCATTAACGCAACGTAAAGAGATGAAGTTATCTCTTCAGGTGAGAGATATTGACTGGATAGAGACTAGCGGCGAGTTGGGCGCGCTGATTTTAGAGTCTCAGCTGATTAAAGAGCGTATGCCGAGTATGAATATCAAGCTTCGTCGCTCTAAAGACCTTTGTGCTTGGAGTTTGGAAAAAGGGCCTAAGGGGATACTTCAACCGGCGCTTGTAAATCAGAAGGATTTATTGCCAGGTCTTCAAGATAACCTCTATGGCTTGTTCTACAGCAAAAGAGAGGCTCACTCTTATTTAAAAGCAGTGGCTAAAAAGTATCGCTTATGTGAAGTATTGCTGGGGATAGAAAAGGGCGAAGATGGGAAGTCCTGTTTTGGATATCAAGTAAAACAATGTGGGGGTGCTTGTATCGGAATGATGGCTACTGAAATACATAATCTTCAGCTTAAGACTGCAATGAATCTGTACAAGGTACAAGTCTGGCCCTATGAGGGCCCAATTGCCATCAATGATGGTGGAGAAATGATCGTCCTAGATAAGTGGTGTTATCTAGGAACGGCTATTAATGAAGACGAGTTGGTAGAGCTTAAAAGTGCTGGCGATGCTGAATTTGATCTGGATATTTACAAGATTGTAAAAAAGGCTTTAGCTGGAAACTATAAAAATCAAGTTATCCAGCTGTAAAGCTGATCCATAGTGTGAGCTGCTCTTGAGGCATCTTTTAGTAGCCTTACTCTTTATTTTGTTCTTTCTTTTTTTGGTCTTTCTCTCGCTCTTTTCTTAGGTCACGCAGTTGCCACCACGCAAAAAGCAAAACCCCTCCAAAGACCAGTACTACTTCAATCAAAATAACGGGACCAAAGTTATCCATATATTTTTTTCAAGGGTCGAGTTAATTGATGCCGATTGAGTATTGTTACAGAGAAATTTAAGTACTCATTTTAGGATCTGTAATACAAGCCTTTATTGCTTTTAACTCTATAGGCTTGAGCCACTCAGGTTTTGCTTTTGGGTTCATCGCCAATTCATTAACCTGTTGATTGGTGGCATTCTTGGAGATCAATTCAGCTTGGCAAGCGCAGTAAGCTAAAAAGTCTTCCTCA
>CANIMS010000150.1 GCA_947468785.1 Betaproteobacteria bacterium | reverse complement strand
TACACCTTATTCTCCAAAATTGTTGCAGGGCAATATATTAAGGGTGCCTACTCAGGTATTTTGCACGCCAAGCTTCCCTATAAATATTGGTCATATTGATCATGACTGAGGTTGTCCAGGCCAGGGAGAATAGTCCAGTAAAGGCGATAAAGAAGGCTAGACTCTTCCAGCCGTGAGGAAGGTCATCAGGAGCGAATCCTACCGTGGTGTAACAACTTCCGGAAAAGATGATTGCCACTAAGGCGTCGGCCATTAAACCGAGCATCAGTAAAAAGAAAGCCCATATCAATACTTCAATGATATGAATCAGGGCAATGTAGATGAAGGCCCCATAAAAGTGAACAAATACCCAGTTGAACTCTTTATGAGCCAAGTTTTTTGTAGTTTGACGCTCAAAACGCATGATGACATGATTGATAGCGCTTCCGTGAAAAATAAGCACGACTATTAAGAGGACTGTGCCGACCAGAATCTCTTTTGTTAGTGGCCAAAGAATTGGATACTGGGTCATTAGGCTATTCATGGGAGATGCTCTGAGGGTATAGATTCAAGATAGGGGTCTAAGTATGTGATCCAGCTATTGGTCTTAGGGATGATAATGGCATACCCCCCAATTCAAGTAAAGCCAGCATTGAACACATCATCATTTATAGACCAGAGGCGAGAGCGCTTCTTTTTATTTGCACTGGCTGGCATTCAGTTCACCCATATTTTGGACTTCATGATCATGATGCCCTTGGGTCCAGAGTTTATTAAGGCATTTGATATCAATGCCCATCAATTTGGTTTTTTGCTCTCTTCCTATACATTTTCTGCAGCAATTGCGGGGATCTTTGCGACCTACTATGTGGATCGTTTTGAACGTCGACAAATGCTCTTGAGTTTGTATGCCTGCTTTATTGTGGCTACCTTAGCATGCGGTTTGGCTCCGAGTTATGAAACCCTTTTTGTTGCACGAGCCTTTGCTGGTGCATTCGGTGGCATCTTGGGATCTCTGGTGCAGACGATCGTGGCAGACTCCATTCCCTTTGAGCGAAGGGGTAAAGCCTTAGGAATAGTCATGGCTGCTTTCTCGGTATCAACAGTCGCCGGTGTGCCATTGAGTTTATTTCTTGCTCACCACATCACTGAATTGGGTTGGCGTGCCCCATTCATTTTTATTGCGCTGATCTCCTTAGTGATCTTGTATTTGGGGTATCGCAATATTCCCAAGATTGCTGGTCACTTAGATCACGTTCATGAGGGCAGTCGATTGAGTCAAATTTTCAGGATTTTGACGGTCCACAACCACATCAGGGCTTTTGTCTTTATGGCCCTCATCATGATTACGGGGTTCTCGGTTATTCCCTATATTGCGCTCTACCTCACTTCAAATGTTGGAATTGATAATTCGTATATCTCTTTGATCTATTTATGTGGTGGTGTTGCAACCCTCATGAGCTCAAGATTTATTGGGCACATGGCTGATCAATATGGCAAGGTAAAAGTCTTTAAAGTCTTAGCGGTGGTAAGCCTAATACCATTACTAGTGACAACGAACTTACCAGTAACACCCTTATGGCTTGTTTTGATTAATTCGACGGCATTCTTTATTTTGGTATCTGGCCGAATGATTCCTGCTATGGCAATGGTGAGCCAGGTAGTGGAGAATAAAATTCGTGGAACGTTTATGAGTCTCGTTGGGTCTGTACAAATGATGGCATCTGGGATAGCGACAGTATTAGCCGGGATGGTGGTTACTATCGGGGCTGATGGCAAGATGGAACACTACAACCTAGTGGGTTATGGGGCGGCATTTTGTGGGTTGATGACAATTTGGCTGGTAGGATATATTCATTCGGATAACAAAAAAACGTAGAGGAGAAGCTATGGTGCAATTTACAAGACCTGATGGAAAAACGGTAGATGGCTATTTAGTGGAGCCACCAAATGTAGTCAATGCCCCTGGGATAGTGGTCATTCAAGAATGGTGGGGCTTAGACGATCAAATTAAAGAGGTAGCAAATCGCTTAGCAAGTGCTGGCTATCGTGCGCTAGTACCCGATTTATACCGCGGCAAATTAGCTTTGGAGGCTCATGAGGCAGAACATCTCATGAATGATCTGAACTTTGGCGATGCAGCTTCCCAAGATATTCGTGGCGCAGTTCAATACTTAAAGGCAACAGGTAGTGCAAAAGTCGCTGTTACTGGATTTTGTATGGGTGGCGCGCTGACAGTGCTCTCAGCATGCTTTGTTCCTGAGCTAGATGCGACAGTCGTTTGGTATGGCAATCCACCTGCTGAGTTTGTTGATGCAAACAATATTACTAAGCCCATGATGGGGCATTGGTCGATGCAAGATGAGTTTTTCTCCCCAGCTGGTGTAGATGAGTTAGAAAAGAAGCTAAAGCTTGCAGGGGTTGAGCATGAATTTCATCGCTATGACGCTAAGCATGCCTTTGCTAATCCTCAGTCCGACTCGCGTGGCTTAGCGCCTCTGCAATATCATCATGAGTCTTCTGAATTGGCATGGAAACGCACGCTCGAGTTTCTGAAAAAGCATTTATCTTAACGATTCTTTAACACTTTTTTCTTATGCACCTTTTTGCAGAAAACCTAGCGGTAGAAATTTCAAGCTATTACCGCAATCTAGTGCTTGGGCATGGGGTTACCCCAAAAGTCTTTACATTAGTTAATGGACAAGGCGATCAGTTTCTCTTCTTTATTGATGATCTAAGGATGGAAAAGGAAGAAGAGAATCAATTCTTATCGTATATCGTTAAAGAGCATGATGCTGTTTGCTATGCCAGAGGTACTTTAGTCATTGTGGAAAAGAATCAGCAATATATCGAGTTTGCTGTTGTGGATCACGATGATCAGGATGCGATTGTCTGTTCCGCAGAGTTAACAAGAGATCTTGAGGATAAGCCGATTGCTTTGAGCGAGTTTGATAAGACCTTGGTAAAAAAAGAAAGCATTGTGTTTGGAGGTCTCTTTCAGTCTGTGGAGTTATCTGAAGCCAAGATTGAGGATTTTGAAAGTCTATGGGATGAGATGAAATCTAAGATATTGCATCGAACGATGGGGATCTAATCCTTGGCAATAACGCCCGAGCAAAAGCAAGCCTTTATTGAAGGCTTTCAGGAGATGGCTAAGACGGGCATCACGATTCTGACGTGGGGCTTAGTGACTGGTATCGCCATGGCCAAGTCAACTCTCACGCTTTATGAAGCGCTAGCCATGAGTCTATTTGTTTATGCAGGCGTCGCTCAGTTAGCTTCTTTACCATTGATTGCTGCGGGTCTGCCAGTTTGGATGATCTTAGTCACTACATTTATGGTGAACTTGCGCTTTGTGATCTTTAGTCTTGGCTTGCAGGCGCATTTTGCCTATTTGCCAACTTGGCGAAGAGTGTTATTGGGATATTGCACGGCTGACTTTAGTTACCTCTTTTTTGTCAGGCGCTATCCAACTCCACCAACATCTACGGAGCAGCGGGCCAATACCAAGCACTTACAAATGTATTGGTTGATGGGTATGCAAGTCTCAAACTGGACCTTATGGCAGATAGGTTCCATTACCGGAATTCTGTTTGCTCATCAGATTCCAAATAGTTGGGGTCTTGAGTTTGCAGGTGCCATTGCTCTGGTGGCGATTATTGTGCCGATGCTTGATCGTGCCGCTGCACGCTGGGCTGCAGTCACAGCAGGGGCAGTTGCGGTGATGACTTATGGCCTGCCATTTCGCTTGAATATTTTGCTAGCCATTATTGCCGCCATCATCGTCGGGATGAAGACGGATCGATCTCCTAAAGGACTCATCCCTTGAGTACTATAGATCTTAATCTTCCTATTCTTTTGCTGATTCTTGGTATGACGCTTGTCACTGCATGGACGCGTAGCTTCTTTTTAATACTGGGGGAGAGGGTTAAGGTCCCCGCTTGGGTTCTAGAGTCTATTCGGTTTGCTCCTTTAGCGGCCATGGTCGCAATCTTAGCTCCAGAAATGTTCTTGCCAGCAAGTGCAAGCAGTATTTCAGAATTCAATCTGAGGCTACCCAATATATGGGGCGGTATTGCTGCAGTCATTGCCTTCTACTATACGAAGAAGATGCTGAGCACCCTCATCATCGGTATGGCTGTATACACAGCCGCACGATTTTTACTCTAAGAAGCTCTTATTCTTAAGGTTCAATCTTTGCCGTTTTAACAATCGCAGCAAATTTCTTGCTTTCAGAACTGCTAAAGCTTTGGAATTCAGCCATCGTCATATTGCCAGGTTGGGCACCTTGTTTTTCTAAGGTTTCTTTCACTTCAGGCATGCGTAGGACATCCACAACATCTTTTTGAATCTTTTGAGCGATGGTATTTGGAGTGCCGCTTGGTACATAGACCCCAAACCATTGTGTGAGATCAAAGTTCTGCAGCCCGGCTGTCTTAGCAAGTGGTGGAATATTGGGAGCGGCGGAAGATATTGTTTTAGAAGAAAGGCCCAAGGCTTTTAAGTTACCTGATTGAATATGTGGCAAAGCAGTAGGGAGTCCTGCAAATCCAATATCGACATGACCTGCAAGAAGATCAGATACGGATGGAGCTACCCCTTTATAAGGTACATGGACTAACTTAATACCCGCCTGTTCTTCAAGCATCACCGCTGCAAGATGTTGCGGTGTACCTGGTCCGGATGAGGCATAGGTAACCGTATTAGGATTTTTCTTTGCATAAGCAATCAGCTCAGACGCTGTGGAATACGGTTTGGATGGATTGGTTACTAAAACAAACGGTAGCTTTACTAATAGAGTTACGGGCTTAAGATCGACATCTGGGTTATAAGACATCTTTTGCATAAAGTGCTGATTAATCACTACTTCAGCAGTAGC
>CANIMS010000149.1 GCA_947468785.1 Betaproteobacteria bacterium | reverse complement strand
TGGCGGTGATCATTAAAAATCAGTATTGTTTTTGTAAACGTTTTGCCAACATTGAGAATTCCAGATGAAAATCTTAGTAGCTGTTAAACGCGTTGTTGATTACAACGTGAAAGTACGCGTCAAGTCTGACAACTCTGGCGTAGATATTGCCAACGTCAAGATGAGTATGAACCCTTTTGATGAAATTGCGGTTGAAGAAGCGGTGCGACTAAAAGAGGCGGGTATTGCGACTGAAGTAGTAGTTGTGACTGCTGGAGTAACTCAATGTCAGGAAACTTTGCGTACGGCTTTAGCGATTGGTGCTGATCGCGGCATTTTGGTCGAAACCGATACTGAGCTACAACCGCTTGCAGTAGCAAAAATTCTGAAGGCTTTATCAGAAAAAGAATCTGCTCAAATCATCATTCTCGGTAAGCAAGCCATTGATGACGATAGTAATCAAACTGGCCAGATGTTGGCAAGCTTGCTCGATATTCCGCAGGCTACCTTTGCATCAAAACTTGTTGTAGCAGATGGTAAGGCAACAGTTACGCGTGAAGTCGACGGCGGTCTAGAAACTATTGCGCTCACTTTGCCTGCTGTCATCACAACAGACTTGCGTTTAAATGAGCCACGCTATGTGACCTTACCGAATATCATGAAGGCTAAGAAAAAGCCCTTAGACATAGTGAAGCCTGAAGATCTTGGGATCGATATTGCTCCTCGTCTTAAGACTATTAGGGTTGAAGAGCCGCCTAAGCGCACTGCAGGTGTCATGGTGGCTGATGTTGCAGCCCTTGTTGAAAAATTAAAAAATGAAGCGAAGGTGATCTAAATGGCTGCTCTTGTTATTGCTGAACACGATAATCTTTCTGTAAAACCGGCAACGCTGAATGCTGTTGCGGCTGCGCTTCAATGCTCCCCAGAGGTCGATATTTTGATTGCTGGAAGTGGAGCGGATGCCGCCGTTGCGGCTGCTACACAAATTGCTGGTGTGCGAAAAGTGATCCAGATAGACGCAGCCTCATTGGCTGATCAAATGGCTGAACCCTTGGCTGCCCAGATTCTGAATGTGGCAGGTGCCTATAGTCATCTTTTAGCGCCTTCAACTGCCAATGGCAAGAATGTGATGCCACGAGTTGCTGCTAAATTGGATGTAGCGCAATTATCTGATATCACCAAGGTAGTGAGTGCAGATACTTTTGAGCGTCCAATTTATGCAGGTAATGCGATTGCCACTGTGCAATCAAGTGATCCAGTGAAAGTCATTACTGTGCGTACTACCGGTTTTGATCCAGTAGCAGCTACTGGTGGTTCTGCTGCTGTAGATAAACAAGTTGCTACTGATAGCGCTGGTAAATCCGCCTTTATTGGCCGTGAGCTTACTAAATCCGATCGTCCAGAATTAACAGCTGCGAAGATTATTGTTTCTGGTGGTCGTGGTCTTGGCTCTGGAGAAAAGTATCAAGAGATTATTGCGCCGCTAGCCGATGCCTTGGGCGCTGCTTTAGGTGCGTCACGCGCTGCGGTTGACGCTGGTTATGTTCCAAATGATTATCAGGTTGGTCAAACTGGAAAGATTGTTGCTCCACAGCTTTATATTGCTGTTGGCATATCTGGCGCTATTCAGCATTTAGCAGGAATGAAAGACTCCAAGGTCATTGTTGCCATCAACAAAGATCCAGAAGCGCCGATTTTCGGTGTAGCGGATTATGGTTTGGTTGCTGATTTGAATGCTGCTGTACCAGAGTTAACAAAGGCACTGAGTTAGCCCTGAATAAAGAGGAGTAGTAATGCCATATGTAGCCCCCGTTAAAGAGATGTTGTTTGTGATGAATGAATTAGCGGGGCTCACTGAGGTGGTGGCATATCCTTCTTATGCAAAAGCTGGTGCTGATGTGGATTTAGCACCAGCTATTTTGGAAGAGTCAGCAAAATTCAATCAAGAAATCGTTGCGCCGTTGAATTGGCCCAGCGATCAAAATCCCAGCTCATTAAAAGATGGTGTTGTTACTACTACTCCAGGCTTTAAAAATGCCTTTGAGCAATTTGCTGCTGCTGGATGGCAGGGTGTTATACATCCTGCAGAATTTGGTGGACAAGGCTTGCCTAAGCTGATTGCTACTGCATGTTTTGAGATGGTTCACTCAGCAAGTCTTTCGTTTGCCTTATGCCCTATGTTGACGGATGGTGCTATTGAGGCACTATTGACTGCTGCTAGCCCTGAGTTACAAGAAAAATTTGTGCCCCAGATGATTGCTGGCGAATGGACGGGCTCAATGTGCTTAACCGAGCCTCAAGCAGGATCCGATTTATCGATGGTTCGTTGTAAAGCTGTCCCCGAGGGCAATAGCAGCTTCAAAATATTTGGCACCAAGATCTACATTACCTATGGCGAGCATGATATGGCCAAAAACATTGTGCACTTGGTATTGGCCAGAACGCCTGATGCTCCAGAAGGCGTCAAAGGTATCTCTTTGTTCGTGGTGCCTAAATTCTTGGTGAATACTGATGGATCGCTAGGTGAACGCAATGATGTTCATTGTGTATCTATTGAGCATAAATTGGGTATTAAAGCCAGTCCCACAGCAGTATTGCAATTTGGTGATCATGGTGGCGCGACTGGATATTTAGTTGGCGAAGAAAACCGCGGTCTTGAGTACATGTTTGTGATGATGAATGCTGCTCGTTTCGCAGTTGGTATGCAAGGTATTGCAGTAGCAGAACGTGCCTACCAAAAAGCAGTTCAGTACGCTAAGGATCGAGTTCAAAGTCGTGACTTAGCTGGATCTCCTGAACCAGTTGCCATTATTCATCAGCCTGATGTTAAGCGAATGCTAATGACAATGCGTTCCTATACCGAAGCGTCTCGAGCGTTAGCGTATTACGCTGCCGCAGCTTATGATGCACAACATGCTGCACCTGATGCGGCAGATCAAAAAGCCAATCAAGCAATATATGAGTTCTTAGTGCCTATCGTAAAAGGCTTCTCGACAGAAATGTCGATTGAAGTTGCGAGTCTTGGCGTGCAAGTTCATGGGGGTATGGGATTTATTGAAGAGACCGGTGCTGCTCAGCACTATCGAGACGCACGCATTCTGACAATCTATGAAGGCACTACAGCGATTCAGGCAAATGATTTGATAGGCAGGAAAACGGTACGTGATGGCGGCGCTACTGCTAAAGTCCTTGCAGCAAAAATTGCGCAAACAGAAAAAGATCTTGCTGCTAATGGAACGGCAGATGCGATGGCTGTGCTGAAACAATTGAGCGCTGGACGAGTAGCATTTGAAGAGGCAGTAGCTTACATCTTGAGTAACGCCAAGACTGATGTCAAAGCAGTTTACGCAGGGAGCTTTGCGTATTTACGATTATGCGGTTTGGTATTAGGCGCTTGGCAAATGGCACGTGGCCTCTTGGCTGCCCAGCGTTTAAGGGATGATGATCCTAACTTTTATGATGCCAAGATCGCCACAGCACGTTTCTTTGCAGAACATTTATTACCGCAAGCGCAGGCTTTGACAATCTCAATTGTTGAGAGCGGACATTCTACTAATGCATTAGCAGTAGAGCAGTTCTAGTGAAACCTGTATTTACTGAGATAGCTTCTTAGCTTCATAGATTTGAGAGATAAAAAACTGCTCAAAAGAAATTGCTAAAAAAGTCATCATTACCGCTGCACCAAATACTAAAGAAAAAATCACTGTTAAGACTGCAGGCCAGCCTGAGCGGGTCCGTTTAGATTCTTCAATATTAGGATTGAATTGGGCATCCCATTTATCATCGGGGCGCAGTCCAAAGGTAATTGTTGTTAACCAGCTAGCTTCAATTGCAATAAAGCCAAAGGTGATGAGCACCCAACCTGGTGCCGAGTGAAATTGCGCCACTTTTAGAAGACTCCAGCCTGCTAGACCCCCTAGGAGCGCAACGAGTTGAATCCAAGCCCAAAAGGATTTGAAGCCTTGTAAGTAAAAGCAATTAAACCCTGTGCCGGGGAAAAATAATCCCAGTGCACAAAAAATCAGTTTGGAATTTTTCATGAATCTTTCAGCGGGAATGTAATACGTTTATTTACCAGTGACTGTATTGCTGCGTTGGGTAAAACTCAATACTTCTCGATCAGCTCCGATCATAAGTAATTGATCGCCATTACGCACAATGCTGCGGTAGTCATTGAGTTCGTATAGAAAATCATTTTCTAATTCCATGCGAGCAGGTGGGCAGCTCATTTTGGTGCTGATAATTTGCTTAAAGGTAAAACCTTTCGCATCTTCATCTAAAGTTGCAGTAAAGCGATTGCAACCAGTTGAGCCGCTTACTTTTTCACCTTTTGCATCAAAAATCATTTGAATGGGATTGCTGTTATCCCCCTGGGGAATCTGGCGGGTTCTCACTTCGCCATTGATATTTGGGGGTAAATTCCAGCGCGTTAATTCCCATTTGGTATTGCGCAGCTCGCTACTTGGGGGGCTAGTCTTTGCGCCACAAGGGGGGATTACGTTTGCACAGGCTGTCAAAAGAGATAAACCAAGGCAAGAAATCGTCATCAAGAGACCATTTAGTCTCCTTTTAAGGGGCTTAGAAATCACTATTTTGACGGTCATTTTTTATAAGTTATTGATTTATATGTATTTTTTACTCTAGGTGGTTTTCTATTCTACTGTCTTAAAGACTGAAATAGGTGGAAGAAGTAGGGGTTTTCGTCTAGAATATGAGGCTTTCCGCTCTTCTGTGCGTTTGCTTGGTGAGCTGGAGCCCAAGATTTTTTGTTGAAATTTCATTGGGTTGTAATCAACCTGTTTTCATTTTAGATTTTAAGGAATAAGTATGGTCGTCATTCGACTGGCACGCGGCGGCTCTAAGAAGCGCCCTTTTTACAGCATT
>CANIMS010000148.1 GCA_947468785.1 Betaproteobacteria bacterium | reverse complement strand
CAGTAACTGGATCAATACCAGTTAAATGATTTGGAATGACAGCGGCTAACCTATCAAACCAGAAGTTCGCCATTTGATTGAGCACTACACCCTTCTCAGGAATGGGCTCACCCATCACCACATCAAATGCAGATAAGCGATCAGTCGTAATCATGAGCAACTTGTCATCGCCGAGTGCATAAACATCACGCACCTTGCCTTTGGATAATAAAGGCAATGACTTAATAGAGGTAGCGTACAAAGCGGGCATCGTTAACTCACTTAACGATCTGAGCTAACTTGCCGCTCTTGTAGAGTTCTGCCATTTTTTCTAATGAGATAGGCTTGATTTTGGATGCTTGACCAGCACAACCAAAAGCTTCAAAGCGCGCAAGACAGACTCTCTTAGCCGCTTCGCGTGCTGGCTTGAGGTAATCGCGAGGATCAAACTTGCTGGGGTTCTCAATGAAATAACGGCGGATAGCGCCTGTCATTGCTAGACGAATATCCGTATCAATATTGATCTTACGAACGCCATTCTTAATGCCCTCTTGAATCTCTTCTACTGGCACGCCATAGGTTTCTTTCATATCCCCACCGAATTGACGAATCTCGGCGAGTAATTCTTGTGGAACGCTCGAAGAACCATGCATCACTAAATGGGTATTTGGAATACGCGCATGAATTTCTTTAATGCGATCGATTGCCAAAATATCACCGGTCGGTTTTTTACTGAACTTATAAGCGCCATGGCTAGTACCAATCGCAATTGCTAAAGCATCGCACTGGGTTGCCCTGACAAAATCAGCAGCTTGCTCAACATCGGTTAACAATTGTTCGCGAGTCATCGTGCCATCAGCACCATGACCATCTTCTTTATCGCCCTTCATGGTTTCTAAAGAACCTAACACTCCGAGCTCAGCTTCAACCGTGACCCCAATAGAGTGGGAAAACTTGACCACCTCTTTAGAAACATCAACGTTGTACTCATAGCTAGCAACGGATTTGCCATCCGCCTCTAATGAACCATCCATCATGACGCTGGTGAACCCGCTCTTGATCGCCGCCATACAGACTGCAGGGCTCTGGCCGTGGTCTTGATGCATTACTACTGGGATATGGGGATAGGCTTCTACAGCTGCAGAAATCAAATGACGTAAAAACGGTTCGCCAGCATATTTACGCGCACCAGCAGATGCTTGCATGATCACCGGGGAATCTGCTTCATTCGCAGCTTCCATGATGGCAGTCACCTGTTCTAAGTTGTTGACGTTAAAAGCTGGTAAGCCATAACCATTTTCCGCTGCATGATCCAAGAGTTGTCGCAAAGATACTAAAGCCATGATGTTCTCTTAATAAATTGAATAGTTAATTAAATAGGTAAATGAATTGCTATTACTTCACATGAATAATTTTGAGGGTATTGGTACCGCCAGGCTCACCCATCGGCTCACCCGAAGTCAGTACCACGGTGTCACCTTTTTTGACTGCGCCTAATTTCTTGAGACACTCCTCTACCTCTTGCAAAGCCGTATCACGGTCTTTGGTGTAATCCAAACCAATCGGAGTGACGTTGCGGTAGGTGCTCAAAGCACGCTGTGTCGAAATCTTAGAAGTCAATGCAAAAATAGGCACGTGGATATTGTGGCGACTCATCCAAATGGGAGTAGAGCCTGAGTCGGTTAAGGCCGCAATAGCATTTGCATTCAAATGATGGGCAGTAAATAGCGCGCCTAAGGCAATCGTTTGATCAATCCGCGTAAAGGTTTGATCCAAGAAATCGGTATCCAATTTAACGCGATCCGATTTTTCAGCTTCTACGCAAATTTCTGCCATTGCTTTAATCGTCTGAACCGGATACATGCCTGCTGCAGATTCTGCGGACAACATTACCGCGTCAGTACCATCTAATACTGCATTGGCCACGTCACTCACTTCGGCACGGGTTGGCACTGGTGCATTAATCATTGACTCCATCATCTGGGTTGCCGTGATCGTAAATTTGTCAGCCTCAAGCGCCCACTTAATCATGCGCTTTTGTAATGCTGGTACAGCAGGGTTACCCACTTCAATGGCTAAGTCGCCACGAGCAACCATAATGCCGTCACTCTCAGCAATAATACTTTTGAGTGCTTCAGGCTCAATGGCTTCTGCACGCTCTACCTTAGCAATCGTGCGCACCTTACCAACGCCGTACTTAGCACTCGCTGCATCTGCCAATTTACGGGCGTAAGCCATATCAGCACCATCTTTTGGAAAGCTAATCGCCAAGAAATCAACGCCCATGCCGATTGCAGCATCTAAATCGGCGATATCTTTTTCAGTAAGCGCAGGAGCAGTAAGACCGCCACCAGCCCGGTTAATGCCTTTGTTATTGGACAGTGGGCCACCTTGTTCTACACGGGTATAAATTTCTCCACCCTTCACGCTTTCAACGCGGAGCATAACCAAACCATCATTTAATAAGAGACGGTCACCTGACTTGACATCACTGGGCAACTCTTTGTAATCAAGGCCAACGCGCTCTTGATTGCCTAGTTGGCAATTCACATCCAAAATAAATTGCTCACCCTCTTTGAGCAAAATTTTGCTATCAGCAAATTTACCTACCCGAATCTTGGGGCCTTGAAGATCAGCCATGATGCCCACTTCTTTGCCCACTTCAGCAGAAATACTGCGCACTAAATCGTGACGCGCTTTATGATCTGCTACTGTGCCGTGTGAAAAGTTCATACGAACCACATCCACTCCTGCACGGATCATGTCGCGGAGAACCTCAGGCTTTTCAGATGCAGGCCCTAAGGTGGCAATAATTTTGGTTGCTCGAAGCATGATTTAGTCTTTCGCTCTTTCAGCTAGTACTGCAAAGGCTGGCAAGGTTTTGCCTTCGAGGAACTCCAAGAAAGCGCCGCCGCCAGTTGAGATGTAATCCACTTGATTTTCAATGCCGTATTTGGCTATCGCCGCCAAGGTATCGCCACCACCTGCAATGGAAAATGCCGGGGAATGGGCAATCGCAGCAGCCAACATTTTGGTACCGCCGCCAAACTGATCAATTTCAAAAACGCCCAAGGGGCCGTTCCAAACAATCGTACCTGCGTGAGCCAGCATGATCGAGAGGCGTGCTGCAGTCTTAGGGCCGATATCCAAAATCATGTCGTCTTCTGCTACTTGATCAGCAGCTACGCGATTAGCGCGCGCTAAGGGAGAAAGTTCATTTGCAACCACTACATCTTCAGGAATGGGTACATGGGCACCACGCTTTTCCATGATCTCCATAATTTCTTTTGCTTCATTCACCAAATCTGGCTCAGCCAAGGATTTACCAATCGGCAACCCTTTTGCAAGCATGAAGGTATTGGCGATACCGCCGCCAACAATCAATTCATCCACTTTGTCAGCTAAGGCTTTGAGGATGGTCAACTTTGAAGATACTTTAGAGCCAGCCACAATCGCTACTAGTGGGCGCTTGGGACTTGCTAGCGCTCTACTTAAAGCATCTAACTCTGCAGCCATCAGTGGGCCCGCACAAGCTACTGGTGCAAATTTTGCTACGCCATACGTCGTTGCTTCAGCACGATGTGCTGTACCAAAAGCATCATTGACATACACATCACATAGAGCAGCAATCTTTTTTGCTAGCTCATCACTGTTTTTCTTTTCGCCCACATTTAAGCGGCAATTTTCTAGAAGCACTAATTCGCCAGGATTCACTTCGAATCCACCATTAACCCAATTACTAATGAGGGGCACTTTGCGATTGAGCAAAGTTGCAATGCGATCTGCTACTGGAGCCAAACTATCTTCAGGTTTAAATTGCCCTTCAGTTGGACGACCTAAGTGTGAGGTCACCATCACGGCAGCCCCAGCATCAAGACATATTTGTACTGCAGGCATCGATGCCCGAATTCGGGTGTCTTCGGTAATGTTGCCGGCATCATCCTGGGGAACATTGAGGTCCGCACGAATTAGTACCCGTTTTCCCTTTAAAAGGCCTGATTGGGCTAATTCACTTAAGCGTTTAACTTTAAATAATGATTCCGGCATGTTTTTTGACAAAAATAAGGTGGTTAAGGTGTTTTGGGTCGATTCTAGGGAATACTCCATTCTAAATGTTTCGGGGCGGCTACCCAAAGGAACCCAACAAAGAAATACCCTGCCTGCTCTACAATAGGGGCTTGGACGCATTCTGAGCTAGCGGCTTAAAACCGACTGGCTGGGCGCCCCAGATATACCCAATTCAATAGATACTAAAAAGGTAGAAAAAATGTCGATGTCCGACCGCGATGGTTTTATTTGGTCCGATGGGAAGCTAGTTCCTTGGCGCGAGGCCAATATTCATGTGCTGACCCATAGTCTCCACTATGGAATGGGTGTTTTTGAGGGTATTCGTGCCTACAACACTCCCCAGGGTACGGCCATTTTCCGCCTCCCAGAGCATGTGAAGCGCCTTTTCAATGGCACCAAAATCTTCCAGATGAATATGCCCTACAGCCAGGAAGAAATTACTAAGGCGATTATTGAGGTAGTGAATAGCAATAAGTTAGAGGCTTGCTATATCCGCCCCATCATCTTTATTGGCTCTGAAAAACTCGGAATCTCTCCTAAAGGCAACACGATTCATACTGCCATTGCAGCTTGGCAATGGGGTGCTTACTTAGGTGAAGATGGAATCAATAAAGGGATTCGAGTGAAGACTTCTTCATTTACACGTCACTTTGTGAACTCATCTTTGGTGCGCGCTAAGGCATCTGGCTACTACATCAACTCAATTTTGGCCAATCAAGAAGTGACAGCTAATGGTTACGATGAAGCACTCATGCTAGATACCGAAGGTTATGTTTCTGAAGGCTCTGGTGAAAATGTCTTTATGGTCAGCGAAGGTAT
>CANIMS010000147.1 GCA_947468785.1 Betaproteobacteria bacterium | reverse complement strand
AGTTCTGTCGATGCGGATTTATGCTGAGATCCAGCATTATTTTGGGAGGAATTACTCTTAGAGGGGGTCTTATGAGTCGTTTTAGCTTGCTTTTCTGGCGGGCATTTAGTTTGCTGAGCCCCTTTCGATCCCTTTGTATTCTGATCAGTCTTTGCACACATATTGGGTGCAGGTGGAGGTGGTGGTTTTTCTAGGCTAAGGCTCGCATTTTCAGCCAGAGAAGTCGGAACATCGCCTGATCTAGCAGTACTTTTTGGTATCAGTACCGTCGAGCCAGCTTTAATCCGCATCCCCCTAGGAATGCCGTTGATATCCCTCAAAGTATCTGGCTCTACTCCCAAGGTTTTTGCTGCCTGATCCAGGCTTTCTGTTTTACTTACCTTTACCGCTGTCCATGATGCTAATGGCTTGGAATAATTTTTGAGATTTTCTTGAAATATTTCTGCATGAGCAAAGGGCAACAAAATTTGTTGGTTAGCATTACTCAATATAAGAGGCTTATTGAAGGAAGGATTGAGATTATGAAATTCTTCGGAAGGAATTTCAGCGAGCTTAATAACTAAGCTCACATCAATGTCATTGCCAACATCTAATGCTACAAAATAGGGATGATTCTCTAGCTCAGGCAAAACAATTCCATAGGCACTTGGATCTAGAACAATTTGTCGATAAGCCATCAACTTTGGGACGTACTGCCGAGTTTCTTTTGGCAAGGTCAGGCTTTCATAATCCGTAGGTAGTCCCGCAGCAATATTCTTTTTTTGAGCCTTCATGATATTGCCTGTACCCCAGTTGTATGCGGCCAATGCAAGTTCCCAGCTACCAAACTGTCCATATAAACGCTGTAAATAATCTAATGCCGCATCGGTAGATTGCACAACGTCTCGACGTTCATCTCGAAATACATTTTGGGTTAAGCGGAAATCTTTTCCGGTAGCAGGCATGAATTGCCATAAGCCCACAGCTTTTGCACTCGATTTAGCATGGGTTACGAAAGCACTTTCTACAAAGGGTAATAAAGCAATTTCGGTTGGCATATTACGAGCGTTAACCTCTTGCACAATATAAAAAAGGTAACGTGAAGAACGCGCCATAGAACGATGAACATAATCTGGTCGTGCACTTAACCATCGCACTTGCTCGATCTCTAGCGGACTATTTAATGGTTCCATCCTAAAACCATCACGAATCCGAATCCACAAGTTATCTGAAGGGGCATAGACCTTGCTCACAGATTGATTCTGCAGGTTCACTCGCGGGGCTTTTGATGCGTTGGGATTGGTTTTAGAAGAAGTATCAGAGGACCAATCACCCGTACTTGCGCAAGCACTGAGCAGAGCGACCAACCCAATTGCTGCATAAATCAGTCGCATTAGAAACGGTCTTTCCAGGCCCTAATGGCAGCCAATACATGAGCTGAACTCGGAAGATCGTGTTGCCCTGAGATATCTTTAGCGGCTGCAATTACTGCTGCTTGATCGCATCGCATAAAGGGGTTGGTTTGTAACTCTTGACCAATTGTGGTCGGTAAAGTGGGTTTATTTTGAGAGCGCAATGCTTGGGCTTTTTCTGACCAAGCAATCAACTGGCTATTATTGGGCTCAACCGCCAACGCAAAACGAATATTTGATAATGTGTATTCATGTGTGCAATAAACCAAAGTGTTATTTGGTAAAGCGGCAAATTTAGCGAGAGATTGATTCATTTGGGTAGGAGTGCCCTCAAATAAGCGTCCACATCCCGATGCGAATAAGGTATCTCCACAGAACAGCATGGGCTCAGAAATATTCGACTGGGTATTTGCAAAGTAAGCGATATGCCCTAGGGTATGGCCAGGAACCTCAAATACTTTCAGGCTAATGTGAGGCGCCTTTATTTCAATCTCGTCACCCTCCATTGCCGCAACAGTTCGTCCTGGTATTTCATTATTTGCAGGGCCGTATACAGGAATTGAAGCCCCTAGAATATTGAGCAATTCCAAAATTCCACCAGTATGGTCAGCATGATGGTGGGTAATGAGAATTCCAGTAAGAGATAGCTTTTTTTGCTCTAAATAATGCAAAACAGGAGTGGCATCGCCAGGATCAACCACTAATGCAGAAAGGCCATCATGGATGCACCAGATGTAATTATCATCAAATGCAGGTATAGGCCAAACTTGCAATAAAGTATTCTTATCCATAGTTCGATGATACCAACCCCACCCATCCCCACTCAGTCCCCTGCACCCCCATGGAGCTCCTGGGAGAGATGGCTGCAATCCCCTCCAGGACAATATGTACTTCGTTGGGAGCAATCTTGTTTTGATCAGATAGTAGATAACGTCTTTGGTTATCACGCGGTACAAGTTGGCTTACCCCAAATCAATTGCCTGCGAGAGAATCGGATGCCTCTACAAGCTATTCTTCTTCATGCGAATGACACTATTCCGCCTAAGGAATCATGCCACTGGCACTACATTGAAGCTGATAGCTCAGATCTCCCTTTTGCTAGTGAAAGCATTGATTTAATGGTTTTGCCCCATGTCCTAGAATTTGCTGCAGATCCCCACCAAATACTTCGTGAGGTGGATCGAGTCTTAAGGCCTGAAGGTCGTTTAGTCATCTCTGGATTTAACCCAGCAAGCCTTTGGGGGGCTCGTCAATACGTCAGTAGGCTAATCGGCAGCCCTTATCTACCCCGGGATGGTCAGTTTATTGGCCTACTTCGAGTCAAAGATTGGCTGCAATTGCTGAACTTTTCTCTGGATCGAGGTCATTTCGGCTGCTATAAGCTTCCACTCCAAGGCCAAAGCATTTCCAGGATGGATTTCCTAGAGCCCATGGGTAATCGCTGGTGGCCCATCTTTGGAGCCGTTTTTATTGTTTCTGCCATTAAACGCCACCAAGGAATTAGACTTATTGGGCAGGTTCAGACCAGTCTGATACCCAAAATAGCCCCTTTGAGCCCTGCTGCAGAGCGAAGCAATCTTAAAAAAGACCCATTACAGTAGCGTTATGACGCACCATCAACACAGCAATCATCGGCCACATATCGTCATTTATACCGACGGGGCTTGTAAAGGCAATCCAGGCCCAGGTGGTTGGGGAGTCGTTTTGCGCTCTGGAAGTCATGAAAAACACCTGCATGGCGGTGAAAAGCACACCACCAACAATCGCATGGAAATCAGCGCCGTTATTTTTGCCTTAAAAGCCCTAAAACAACATAGCTCAGCAGAAATTTGGACTGACTCTCAATATGTGCAAAAAGGGGTTACAGAGTGGCTACAGGGCTGGAAGCAGCGAGGCTGGAAGACTGCCGGAAAAGATCCTGTTAAAAACGCTGACTTATGGCAAGAATTGGATGCCCTGCTTCCAAACCACGAGATTTCGTGGCATTGGGTTAGAGGCCACAATGGACACCCCGGAAATGAGCTAGCCGACGAGCTTGCAAACAAGGGAGTTGCGGAATTTCTGCCCTAGAAACGGAATTCATCGAATCAGCTCATTTTTGGCCTATATGAGAGAATGCACAGGCGCTATAAAAGAGCAAAAACCCTATTAGAATGCTTAAAAACAAAGAAAAACGAGACCGTGTCAAAAATAGAATCTACGTTAAACAAAATACCCACAAAATTAGCACAGCTTTTTAGGTATTTGAAGTCACGCCTCTGCGTCCTATGGGGAAAAATTTCACCCTTCTTAAAACCGATTTCTTTTGCTTCTGCAAAATCCTTGGTCTTGAGATTCAAATGGCGCATCCTAATTATCCTCATCGTTTTATACGCAGGCTCAAAAACATACGATTATTTTTATCCGCCAGAAGTGAAAGCTGGTGGGCCTACAACCGTTAGCACTATTGTTGTAGAGAAAAAAGACATTCCGCTCATTATTGAATCTACTGGCACGATTGTTTCAAATGCCATTGTTGATATCAGACCAATGGTCACCAATACAGTAGCAAAAATTCATGTCAAAGATGGCCAAGAAGTGAAAGCGGGTGATTTACTCTTTACCCTAGATAATCGAAATGACACTGCGAACTATGAAAGATTAAAAGCCTTAGCAGAGGATGCCCAAAAACAGTATCTTCGCGCCAAAGAATTGGTGGCTAAAAACTTCATATCTCAAGCTGGTTTAGAAACCTCCTTAGCGAATGCAAAGTCAGCACAGGCTGCAGCACGCTCAGCAGAGGTACAGTTGTCTTATGACTCCATTCGCTCTCCGATCAATGGACGCGCTGGAATTGTGAACGTATTCCCAGGGTCGCTAGTTCAGGCCAGTAACGTGGTCACAACCGCTACTAGCTCAACTGCTACTTCTAGCGTGGGCTCTATGGTAACGATCACCCAACTGAATCCAATCAATGTTCAATTTGTCATACCCGAAAAGGACATCCCAGTCTTACTTGAAAATCAACTAGACGGAGATCCACTGACTGTCAAAGTAACCGTTGGAGATTCTGGTAAGAAAGCTTACGAAGGCAAAGTTCTCGTAATCGATAACCAAGTTGACCCATCCATTGCAGCAGTTCGAGTCAAGGCTCAAATCCCCAATAACTCAATGACGCTTCTTCCGGGTCAATTCGCTAGAGTATCTTTAGTTGCTAACACTCTAAAAGATGCGCTCTCTGTACCATCTCAGGCAATTGTGATGAACCCCAGAGGAAGAATTGTATTTACCGTGGATAAAGAAGGAAAGGCTGTAGCAAAACCTGTGAAAGTGGTTTATGAATATCAGGGTACTACCGTCGTTACTGGGATTGAAGCTGGCGATAAGGTAGTAGTCGAAGGTAAACAGAACTTACGCCCTGGTACAAAAGTAAAAGAAGCGAAGTCTAAAGAAGCCGCGCCTCAAAATCCTCCTACCCCACCAGCGACTGAGAAAAAATGACGCTTTCCGAATTATGTATTCGGCGCCCCGTAATGACGGTATTGCTT
>CANIMS010000146.1 GCA_947468785.1 Betaproteobacteria bacterium | reverse complement strand
TGAAAGAAACCATCCGCGGCTTCAAGATGATTTGTAGCGGTGAATTGGATCACTTGCCAGAGCAAGCGTTCTATATGGTGGGTTCAATTGATGAAGCCATCGAGAAAGCTAAGAAGCTTTAATCGATTTCATCTAGGGAAATTATGTCAAACATATTTGTAGACGTAGTGAGTGCCGAGCGGTCTATTTTTAGCGGGGAGGCTAAGTTTGTTGCTCTCCCAGGCGAAACTGGAGAGCTCGGTATTTTGCATGGCCACACCCCATTAATTACACGTATTCGTCCCGGTTCTGTGCGTATTGAAAAAGCAGATGGCGACGAAGAGTTTGTGTTTGTTGCCGGCGGCTATTTAGAAGTTCAGCCCGATCGAGTCACCGTTCTGGCAGATACTGCTATTCGTGGTCATGATCTTGATGAGGCGAAAGCGTTGGAAGCTAAGAAGCGTGCAGAAGAAGCGATGCAAAATCGCGGCACAGACTTTGATTTGGCCTTGGCCCAATCTGAGTTTGCAATGGCTGCTGCTCAATTAGCTGCAATTGCTCGCTTACGTCGTAAAAAGTAAGCTACGGAACTCCCTTGCTCTTAAATGATCGGTTTTTAAAGGCCTGCTTGGGCGAAGCGGTTGATCAAACGCCGCTTTGGCTCATGCGTCAAGCCGGACGCTATCTTCCTGAATACAATGCAACGCGAGCCAAGGCTGGAAGTTTTCTTGGGCTTGCAAAAAATCCTGCATACGCTACTGAAGTAACACTGCAACCTTTGGACCGCTATCCATTGGATGCGGCCATCTTGTTTTCTGATATTTTGACAATTCCTGATGCGATGGGATTGGGCCTGAAATTTACTGCGGGCGAAGGCCCGAGCTTTGATCATCCCTTGCGTGATGAGGATGCTGTTAAGAAGTTACGTGTAGCGGATATGGATCAGCTGAAATATGTATTTGATGCTGTATCAGAAATTCGTAAAGCACTCATTCAAAACGGCAAGCAGCGCGTTCCCCTCATTGGTTTTTCTGGTAGCCCTTGGACATTGGCGTGCTACATGATCGATGGTTCTAGTTCAGATGATTTTCGTCATGCCAAAACCATGATGTTTAGTCGGCCAGATCTCTTGCAGCACATTTTGGATATCAATGCTCAATCGGTTGCTGCTTATTTAACAGAGCAACTCAATGCAGGCGCTCAGGCGCTCATGATTTTTGATACTTGGGGCGGCATGTTGCCAGATGTCTGGTATCAAAAGATGTCTTTAGCTTCTATGCAAAAAGTAATTAGCTTGTTGCCGCGTGAGCATGAGGGACGTAAAGTTCCCATCATCATGTTTACAAAGGGTGGCGGCATTTGGTTGGACGATATGGCACAAGCTGGCGCAGATGTTATTGCAATTGACTGGACCATGTCCCTTAGTCGTGCCCGCAAGCAATTGCTTGCCCTGAATAAGCCTTTAGCCCTCCAAGGCAACTTAGACCCCCTCATCTTATTTTCGGAGCCAAAAGAGATAGCTCAGCAAGTCAAGCTGCTGTTAGATGACCTGGCTGGAGCACCGGCCCTCAAGCCCGGCTTGCATTCCTTGGATGGGCATGTCTTTAATTTGGGGCATGGGATCTCCCAATTTACTCCCCCTGAGCATGTAACTGTTCTGGCCGAAACGGTAATTAATTACTCTAAGGCGCTCAGGTCGAAGCCTTAATGCCGAGTGCTTGCTAACTTAAATCGCAGCAGTTGTAAAAAGTTATGCACAGTTAGTCTTATAAATGATAATTCAGTGGGATTGGCATTAAATATCATAAAGAGCTTTCGAATAGCATTATAAGATATTGATTTTTATAGGTATTTTATAAAAAGCTCAAAAAGGGTGCAAAAAGGGATTGCTGGTAAATTAGCTTATAAATCAGAGTCCTTCGATGATATCCACAGACTTATCCACAAGCAAAATAGAAAACTGAAGTAGAAAATGCCCACTCCAACCGTGGTTCAGGTAGTTGTTGATAAGCCCTTAGCCCAGGGCTTTGATTACTTATGGGACCAGCAAAATTTGGGCCAAGAGCCAATGATTGGGCAAGTAGTAGAGATCCCTTTTGGGCGTTCAAGCCTCATAGGGGTGGTTATAAAAGTGAGCGGCCACTCTGATTTTGATATTAATAAG
This sequence comes from Betaproteobacteria bacterium, assembly GCA_947468785.1. Lineage (GTDB taxonomy): Bacteria > Pseudomonadota > Gammaproteobacteria > Burkholderiales > Burkholderiaceae > Polynucleobacter. The sequence goes on along the minus strand of CANIMS010000146.1, from coordinate 2,781 downwards.
CTAAAACAAGTCAAAGCAGTTGCCCCCCTTCCCCCCTTGGATTCTGCAGCCTTAAGGCTAATGAACTTTGCGAGTCAGTACTACATTCATGGGCTTGGTGAAACCATTGTGCCCACCATCCCGCAAATGTGGAAAAAGCCAGAGGATTGGGAAAAGATCCCCAAGAAACTCATTGCTGCAGAAAAGAAAAAAGAAAAAAAAGATCGCGAAATAAAAAGCGAAGGCTTGATTGCCGAATCGCAGCTAAACAATGAACAAGAATCAGCCTTAAATGCCTTACGAAATATTGCGGTCGAAAAAAAATTCAGAGCAATCTTGTTGCAAGGACAAACAGGAAGCGGAAAGACAGCAGTATTTTTAAATTGGCTGAGCTCAATCTTGCAAGATGAAAAAGCGCAAGTATTAATTTTAGTTCCTGAGATTAATCTAACACCACAATTAGAGCGCAGAGTTCGAGCTTATTTTCCCAATAAAAATATGGCAGTGCTACATAGTGCAATACCAGAAAACCAAAGAGGTGTTGCATGGTATGAGGCAATGACAGGTAAGGCTCAAATCATTTTAGGGACTAGGTTGGCCGCACTAACGCCCATGCCAAACTTAAAAGCGATTGTGGTTGATGAAGAGCATGACCCATCGTATAAACAACAGGACGGCATTCGATACTCTGCAAGAGATTTGGCAATTTGGCGCGCACATGATGTAAAGGCCCCCATACTGCTTTCATCAGCAACACCTTCCTTAGAGACGTGGATGGCGGCGAAAGCCGGACGCTATGAATATATTCGTTTAGATCAGCGCGCTCAAGGAGCAAGCTTGCCCAATGTCCATTTAATTAATACACGAGATCCTCAAAATCAGTTTAGCCCTGGGGATGTTGGAAGGCCCGAGGGCAAGAGCCCAATCAGCAAACATCTTTTTCATGCCATTAGTAAAAATTTAGAGAATAAAAAACAAAGTCTCGTATTAATCAACCGAAGAGGATATGCACCAGTATTAAGCTGCAACGCATGTACATGGATGTCAAAGTGTCAGCAGTGTAGTTCTTATATGGTGATGCATAAAGCGGGTGCGCTGAGTAGGAAGTCGGTGCTAAGTTGTCATCACTGTGGTCTGGTTAAGCCTATCCCAGAGCATTGTCCTGACTGTGGCAATGCTGACTTAAGGGCTTTAGGTCAAGGCACACAAAAAATTGAAGATTCCATTGAAGAGTTGTGGCCAAAGGCGCGGGTATTAAGGATAGATACTGATTCCAGCAAAAAGTCCAAGGGTGCAGAAGAGCTATTTCAGGAAATTCATGCTGGCAATGTAGATTTAGTCGTGGGAACACAAATGATTGCTAAAGGGCACGACTATCAAAATATTGGTTTGGTCGCTGTATTGGACGCAGATAGCAGATTGTTTTCACAAGACTTTCGGGCCCCCGAAAGATTGTTTGCACAATTAGTTCAGGTAGCTGGGCGCGCAGGCAGATCTGGAACTGAGGGACAAGCCGGCGGCGACATTTTTATTGAAACTCAATATCCAGAGGCCGCAGTGTTTCAATATTTGCTTCGGCACGATGTGGATGGCTTTCTGTCTTATACCGCCAATGAAAGAGATGAGGCGAAATTACCGCCTTTTTCATATCAAGGCCTGGTACATGCCGAAGGAAAAAGTCTTGAAAAAGCGATTCAGTACTTAGGCGCACTGAAGGGCCGCTTAAGGAGCAAGAACCTTATAGGGCATGGTCTCAAGGTCTATGATCCGGTGCCTAAAGCGGTCATGCGTGTGGCCGGCACCGAGCGCGCTCAACTTGTTATTGAGTCAGGCAACCGAAAACAACTGCAAGAAATTTTGGAGCTTATTGATCAAGATTTACGCAGTCACTCTCAGGGTCGAATCAGTAAGGGTGAAAATATTCGCTGGTTGATTGAGCGTGACCCCATTTCGATTTAATAAATCGATCTTTATGAGCCCGCGCTAGCGCTGTATTGATCAAGGCCCATTAATTTTTTAAGTTCTGTAAAGAGTGCTTCTTCAGAGGAGGGCTTAATTTTAAAAAGCCAAACTCCATATGGTTTTTCATTAACTAATTCTGGGGTAGTTTCTAGTTCTTCGTTGAGGGCAACAATCTCGCCGCTCACTGGCGCATGAATATCACTTGCTGCCTTCACAGACTCGATGACTGCTATTGCCTCACCCTGCTGAACTTGCTGTCCAATCTTGGGGGCTTGAAAGAACATCACATCCCCCAGCGCTTCTTGAGCATGATGACTAACACCAACCCATACCAAGCCATCAGCTTCAAGATCGGCCCATTCGTGAGTTTCTGCAAATTTAAAAGTGTCTTGGGTATTCATTGATCATCCTTTGGAAATATTTTAAGCTCAGCAGCAAGTTGATTTAAGCCATGCAAAAAAGTGATAGCCGCTTGGTGACGATCTGCAATTTGTTCGTAGACATGGCCCTAAGTCTGGGCTCAGTGCAAAACGCAAATCAAATCTAGATAATGAGGAAGGCGCCCAAGTAAATGCGCCAAAGAATTTACAGTAGCAAAACTAGAAGTTAAGGTTTTGCAGAGCCAGTGCGGTGCGTACGGTTATATAAACAGCTTGCGCAAATCCAACGTTGCTTGCGATTGCTTGTTGGAATCCATGTTCCGCCTTCTAGTCGCTTTTCGCGACTGCAAGAAGAGCAAAATTTAAGGCTCTGGGAGGTATCTTGGGTAGCAGCAGGAGTCGAAGTAGTCATGGGTAATCCGGGTAAGGCAAATCTTATACAGAGGATCTATTTTACCCG
>CANIMS010000145.1 GCA_947468785.1 Betaproteobacteria bacterium | reverse complement strand
TTTAAGAAACACCATGCGCTTCAGTGTGGATTCTGCACATCAGGTTTTTTAATTTCAGCAGATGATTTACTTAAAAAGAACCCTAATCCGACTGAGACTGAAGTTCGAGAGGGTTTATCGGGAAATTTGTGTCGATGCACTGGATATGTTGGAATTGTTGAAGCAGTTTTAGAGGTCGCATCTACCAGAGCGCGCAAAATTGGAGGAGAGCATGCTTGATTTAGGCCGAACTTTTTTGCAAGCTGTTGAACGTGATCCAGCTAGCTTGGCGATAGTAGATGGAAACAGGCGCTATACCTACGGAGAGTGGGCACTTCATATTGGCGCCATTCAACAATTTTTTGATGAAAAAGGTTTGAAGAGTGGCGACCGAATTTTGACTATTTTGCAAAATCGCTATGAGGCAGCAACAATTCATTGGGCTTGCCAGATGGCGGGTATTGCTATCGTCCCTTTAAATTGGCGTTCCAAGTCTGATGAGATTGATTATTGCGCTCAAAATGCTGATGTTAAATTAGCATTTGTTGAGGAAATATCGCTTAGTAACTATTTAGAATCTGAAACTAGTAAATCAATCTCTGTAATTCTCTGTATGGAGAAGGGTGCTTCAGACGGATATACCTATTTTGAGCAACTAACGCAGGAAGGAATTGAACCGGTTGCTCGGGGTCATGTTGAGGATATCTCCGTCATGCTGTTCACTTCAGGTACAACCGGTAAGCCAAAGGGGGTCCCAAGAAAGCAACGGGCTGAGCGAGCCGCAGGCATTGCTCATGTGGCGCAAAACCAATATGCAATGGGCGAGATCACCTTGGGTGTAATGCCCCTCTATCACACCATGGGCGTGCGCACGCTGTTATCTCTATGCATTGTTAATGGAACATATGTTGCAGTACCTCGTTGGGATGTAGATAGGGCAATAGACGCCATTGAGCGGGAGGCAGTGACGCATCTCTATTTAGTGCCAACGCTTTACCATGACATGCTCCAGTCAAAAGACTTCAATTCAAGTCGAGTCAAAACTGTTAAGAAGCTTGGATTTGCAGGTGCTCCGATGCATGATGCATTATTGCTAAGTCTAAACGAGGCCTTCTCACCTGAATTGTTCGTAAACCATTACGGATCCAGTGAAATCTATACCTACACTATTAATCAGAATGCATTTGCCAAGCCAGGTTGTGCTGGTAGGGCAGGTATAAATGCGCGTATTAGAGTAGTTAAGTTAGATCAAGGATCTGTACAGGCACTGCCTACACAAGTGGCATCCAAAAATGAAGAGGGACAAATCATTTGCGATCTCTCTGGTGATGAGGCATTTGAGGGTTACTGGAAGCGCCCAGATGCAGATCAAAAGTCTATTCGAGACGGATGGTATTTCACGGGTGATACAGGATATTTTGATGAGTCAGGAGATCTATTTGTTACCGGTCGCGTAGATGACATGATTATTTCTGGCGGAGAAAATATTTCCCCTGTCGAAATTGAGTCAGTTTTATCCTTGCATCCTTTCGTGAGCGAAGTAGCTGTTGCAGGATTGAAAGATGATCGCCTTGGGCAAAAAGTAGTTGCCTTCATTAGGGCCTCAGGAAGCGTAGATTCAAATGCTCTGGATGAATATTGCCGCGGTTCTGATTTGATTAACTTTAAGCGCCCTCGCGAGTATGTGTTTGTTAAAGAAATTCCCAAGTCGCCTGTGGGAAAGGTATTGCGACGGATGTTGGTTGCTGGCGAATATGAAAGAGCTTAATTTTTTTACTAGAGAGACCTTATGACTACTATATTGAAGCATCCTTTTAGCAATATCCTCGATAACCTTGATGGGTTTTATGTGGAGATTAATGAATCTCAACAAAGAGCGGATATTGTGTTAAAGAGACCACCTTTTAATGTGATACAGATGCCCCAACGCGATCAATTGCGGGCTACATTTGAGGCCTTAGACGCTGATGATCGGGTTCGTATCATTGTATTAAGGGCTGAAGGCGAGCACTTCTCTAGTGGCGGAGATATTAAAGGATTTTTGGAGGCAAGTCCGGAGCATGTCTCAAAGCTAGCATGGAATATTGCTGCGCCTACGCGCTGTACAAAACCAGTCATTGCCGCTAATCATGGCTATTGTTTCGGTGTTGGCTTTGAGATTTCCTTAGCATGTGATTTTCGTATCGCGGCTGAATCAACTCTCTATGCACTGCCTGAGCAAAAATTAGGACAAATTCCTGGCTCAGGAGGATCTGCGCGCTTGCAAAAAATGGTAGGCATTACTAGAACCAAAGATATTGTGATGCGCTCTAGGCGCATCAAAGGGCAGCAGGCATATGAATGGGGCGTAGCAACTGAGTGCGTACCAGACTCGGAACTTGCTAGTGCCGTTTCTAAATTAGTGGATGAACTGCGCGCATTTTCTCCAATTGCCCAAAGAACGGCTAAGAAGATGTTAAATGAAACAGAGGATTGCCTATTAACTACAGCAATTGAAGTTGAGGGCCATTGTTACAGTCGCTTGCGTAATTCAGAAGATTTCAAAGAAGGGGTTGAGGCTTTTCATGGAAAGCGTCAACCAAATTTTGTTGGTCGTTAATTTTTTTAGGAGATAGTCACAATGAAAAAGCAATTTCAAACAAAGAAAATCGCTCTGGCTGTAGCACTAAGTCTCGGCGCATCATTAGTTGTAGCGCAATCTGGCCCCATCAAAATTGGAGTTGTAACGCCATTATCTGGTACCTACACCCCAATTGGTGAGCAAGTCAAAATGGGTTTAGATTTAGCAGCCAAAGAAATTAATGCTGCGGGTGGCATTAATGGTCGAAAAATTAATCTAATTTATGAAGATGAAGAGGCAAATCCTGCGGTTGCAACTCAAAAGGCAGAAAAGCTATTTCAGGTAGAAAAAGTTGACTTTTTAACTGGCACTGTCAATTCAGGATCTACTTTAGCGGTAGGGCAGCTAGCCGAACGAAATAATAAGCTTATTGCTACAACAGTGTCATTTGCGGATTCGATTACTGGAGATAAATGCTCTCCAAATGTATTTCGTGTAAATGCACGTGCAGGTATGCAGTCTGCTGCATTGGCTGCATGGGTTGATAAAGAAATTCCTAAAGCTAACATATTCTTTATCGGACCTGACTACGAGATGGGGCGAAGCACAGTATCGGCCTTTAAGAAAGCATCTACTGAAAAAGGCGCTAAAGATGTTGGCGAGGTTTTTGCACCTCTCGACAACAAAGATTATTCACCATACTTTGGTCAAGTAAGAGCTGCTAAGCCGAATGTAATCTATACCTCTGTGGCTGGTAATGATACGGTACGATTATTTTCGCAGATGGATGAGTATGGCCTCAATAAAGGGGTAACGCTTGTTGGTGCATCTGGCACAGTCACATCTCAAAATATGGGCGCTATTGGGAAGTCTGCAAATGGGTTTGTAACAGGCGTTGGTTATTCACCTAAGTTAGATAACCCAGCAAATAAAAAGTTTGTTGCTGATTTCCAGAAAGCCTATAACAAACTTCCCGATCTTTATGGTGCGGATTCTTACGGGCTACTCTATTTTTATAAAGCTGCTGTAGAAAAAGCTAAGTCTACTGAAACTGATAAGGTCCGTGCAGCTATGGATGACTTAAGTTGGCAAACTCCGCAAGGCACAAAGAAGATGCGTGCTGGAGACCACCAGGCAATGCAGGATATGTTTGCAGTTCGGGTGGAGAATGGCGAATTTAATATTGTTGGAAGAGTGCCTTCTGATCAGGCGATTGGTCCTGATGTCTGTACTCGTTTTTAATGTGCTAATAGAAGGCTCCACATCTATTTTTTAGAGGTGTGGAGTTTTTCAGTTTGTGAATATTACTAAGGGATTGGGTTTTAAATGCTAGAAAGCTTGCAATATATTTATGCGCCACAGATAGTTAATGGTCTTTCCATTGGCGTAGCTGTGGTCCTAATGGCATTAGGCTTGACTATTATTTTTGGCCTGCTGGATGTTATTAACATGTCCCATGGTGAATTCTATGCAGCTGGGGCCTTCTTCAGTGTGAGTCTTATGGCAATGGGTGTTTCATTCTGGCTTTGCCTGCTATTAGTCCCCTTATTGTTAGTGCCCATCGGTTTTGCAATGGAAAGGCTTTTGATTCAAAAAGTATTTCACTATAAAGATCGGCACATTCTCACTTTGTTGTTGACATTTGGCGTAGCAATGGTTTTAGAGGATGGATACAAGATTATTTGGGGTGCAAATCCAATTAAACCTAGCGCACCAATCTCGGGAGCTAGCGAGTTGTTGGGTGTAATGTTTCCAAATTACAGATTATTTCTGATGGTATTTGGCGCTTTAATTATTTTTGCTGTATGGGTACTCATTTACAAAACCCAATTAGGCGCAATCGTAAGAGCTTCTGCATATGATAAAGATATGAGCTCCTCATTGGGTATACCGGTGATGCGAGTTTATGCGCTGACTTTTGCATTTGGTGTTGCTTTAGCTGGCCTTGCTGGAGTGCTCTTAGCCCCTATCTATTCGGTATTTCCTACTATGGGGCGAGACTTTATCTTGATGGCCTTTAGCGTTGTCATTGTCGGAGGTCTTGGAAGCATTAAAGGGGCAGTTGTTGCAGGAATTTTATTGACACAATTGCAATCAATTTCTTCTTTATATATTTCTCCTGTATGGTCAGATCCTCTGGTATTTACTGTAATGGTTTTGGTATTGATGTTCAAGCCAACTGGTTTATACGGGGGTATGAAAAATGCTTAATCCCCAAGTAAGAGCCATTCGCCTCATTGAAATACTTTTACTAACATCAGCCCTTGTCCTGTTTATCGTTGGCAGCATTCTTCAAGATACATTCTTTCTCCGGCTGGCGACAGAATCGTTGATCTTTGGCGGACTTGCGATGTCAGTTGATTTGTTGTTGGGGATTGTTGGATTATTG
>CANIMS010000144.1 GCA_947468785.1 Betaproteobacteria bacterium | reverse complement strand
TTACTCTTTATTTTGTTCTTTCTTTTTTTGGTCTTTCTCTCGCTCTTTTCGTAGGTCACGCAGTTGCCACCACGCAAAAAGCAAAACCCCTCCAAAGACCAGTACTACTTCAATCAAAATAACGGGGCCAAAGTTATCCATATATTTTTTTCAAGGGTCGAGTTAAGTGATGCCGATTGAGTATTGTTATAGAGAAATTTAAGTACTCATTTTAGGATCTGCAATACAAGCCTTTATTGCTTTTAACTCTATAGGCTTGAGCCACTCAGGCTTTGCTTTTGGGTTCATCGCCAATTCATTAACCTGTTGATTGGTGGCATTCTTGGAGATCAATTCAGCTTGGCAAGCGCAGTAAGCTAAAAAGTCTTCCTCATTAAGCGTTTTACCTTTAATGCCTTGATGTTCAGCCACTTTCTCGCGGGCACAGATCTTTTGATAATCCTTGGAAATTGCCTGAGCAAATGACTGATTGGACATGATCAAAAGAAATACCAACGATAGAACGGCGCGCAATACTGACATGGTGCTTTTCCTTTTTAAGCCGAATTAGTAGACAATCTTTCTATCAACATTAACATCTTTGAATTTTCAATGCCTAAGAGAAAGAAGGGCTTTCTCAAAAGAGCTGTTAATTCGCTATAAAAAGCTCACGAGCCGATAATGAGACTGCGTAAGCTTTTATAATCCTTTAGCCCCAGGCTCTGGTCCTGGTTCAACAATATTATTGACTTAGGGAGAAATTCCTAAATCTTTACCGAGAGGCCTTATGAGTGATCAGAAACTTGCCCCACCTAAGCGATCTGACTTTGTAGCATTTGAAGAAATTCATTCTCGATGGATGGACAACGATGCTTATGGGCATATTAATAATGTTGTTTACTATTCATTTTTTGATACTGCCGTCAATCGATATTTAATTGAGCGTAACGTTTTAGATGTTTTAAAAAGCGAAGCGATTGGATTTGTAATCGAAACCCAATGTCAGTATTTTTCACCGATTGCTTATCCAGACCTGATCCACGTAGGCTTAAAAGTGACACATTTAGGTAATAGCAGCGTGAAATATGAGGTCGCTATTTTTAAGAATGAAGATGATGTTGCTTCTGCAGCGGGAAGCTTTGTGCATGTCTATGTCAATCGTAGCACTAATAAACCGACTCCCATTCCACAGGATGTTCGAGAAATTCTGGCTGGCTTAGTCTTATGAGAATTGCTAAACATTTAGGAGTTATTATTTATTCTCATGAACTCTAGTATCAATGCTGATTACAGCCAAAAAGTTGTGGTGAATCACCATGACTTACCTTGGGTTCAAAGTCCTGAATCAGGAGTTCAGAGGCGAATGCTTGAGCGTCTAGGTGATGAGGTAGCAAAAGCAACCTCAATTGTTCGCTATCAGCCTGGATCTCAATTTAAAGCCCATACTCATGAATTCGGTGAGGAGATCTTGGTTTTGGATGGGGTGTTTAGTGACGAAACCGGTAACTATCCTGCTGGCACATACATTATGAATCCACCAGGATCATCACATGCGCCATTTAGTAAGTCTGGCTGCACCCTTTTCGTAAAACTCAGGCATCTTGGCCCAGATCAAGTCAATCGAGAGATCGTTGATACAAGCAAAGCGTCTTGGTATCAGGGAATGGTTCCTGGTCTGACAGTCATGCCGCTCATGCAGCAAGGCAGTGGCTCAACTTTAGTTCGCTGGGCGCCTCAAACCTATTTCAATCCACATAAACATTATGGTGGCGAAGAAATCTTCGTAGTTGATGGAGTGTTTGAAGATGAGCATGGCCGCTACCCAGAAGGCTCATGGATCAGAAGTCCCCATATGAGCTTGCATCAGCCTTTTAGTAAAGAGGGATGTACTATCTTTGTAAAAACTGGGCATTTATTGGATTAAATTGTTTAGTCCGACTACCTAAAATAGTGATCATTTAAATCAGAAGAGAGTAATCCATGCGCTTACAAGACCTCACTACTCCAGCCGCACTGATTGATTTTGCGCGTATGCAGCGTAATGTTCAGCGTATGCAACAACGCATGAATGAACTAGGTGTTTCCTTTCGTCCACATGTGAAAACTACTAAATGTATAGAAGTTGCGCGGGAGCAAATCACTGCTGGTGCAAAAGGAATCACTGTATCCACGCTAAAAGAGGCTGAGCAATTTTTTGCCGCTGGCATTCAAGATATTCTCTACGCTGTGGGTATGGTTGCGCCTAAGCTTAAGCAGGCTGCTGCACTCATCAATAAAGGATGTGCTCTAAAGATTATTGCTGACAGCGTAGATTCGGCGAACGCCATCATAGAGTTCTCAAATCAAAACAAGATACCCTTTGAGGTATGGATAGAGATCGATACTGATGGACATCGGTCTGGCGTAAAACCTGAGAGTGATGACCTTCTTGCTATTGGTCGAATTTTGCACCAAGGCATGGTTACCCTAGGGGGAGTAATGACGCATGCAGGTTCAAGTTATGATCTCAATACACCTGAAGCTCTTCAGTCTATGGCTGAACAAGAGCGTAGTCTCTGCGTATTGGCTGCTACACGTTTACGCACCGCAGGCCTACCTTGCAAGAATGTGAGCGTCGGGTCCACACCTACTGCCCTATCTGCTAAAAATCTTCAAGGTGTTACTGAGGTGCGAGCTGGGGTATATGTGTTTTTTGATCTTGTCATGGCTAATGTGGGTGTCTGCACACCTGACGATATTGCCTTAAGCGTGCTAACCACAGTGATAGGGCATCAGAAAGAAAAGGGTTGGGCGATCGTCGATGCAGGCTGGATGGCCATGAGTCGCGATCGTGGAACGCAAAAGCAAAAACATGATTATGGCTACGGTCAAGTTTGCAGCGTAGATGGAGTATTGCTTGATGACTGCCAACTCAGCAGCGCAAACCAGGAACACGGGATTATCAGTACTACTGGCCCTGAATCCAAAGAGGACATCAGTACCCGACTCCCGATTGGAACGCAATTGAGAATACTGCCTAACCACGCTTGTGCTACTGGTGCTCAGTTTCCTGAGTACCACACCGTTGTCACAAGCAACGGAGGCATGCCAGAAGTAGGGTCCACTTGGCAGCGTTTCTATGGCTGGTAGTACTAAACAATGGAGATTTAATTGAACAGTAAGATTCCTCAAGAGATACAGCGAGTCAATCCTAGCAACATGGCTCCTCCAGGAGGGCACTATAGCCATGCCAGCATTGCTAGTGGTTTGGTATTTATTAGCGGCCAACTACCCATCACTCCTTCAGGAGAGCTGCTAAATCAGGCTAGTTTTGAGGAGCAGGTCAAACAAACATTATCAAATGTGAAGGCGGTACTTGAAGCAGCTGGAAGCAGCGTAGCTCAGTTAGTACAAGTGCGCGTATACATTACCAGTATCGGTAATTGGCCTAGCTTCAACCAAATATATAAGGAGTGGGCTGGCCAGTCCTTACCTGCCCGTGCGGTAGTTCCAGTCCCTGAGCTTCACTATGGATTTTCTATTGAGGTTGAAGCGGTAGGGGTAGTTTGATTTATATTAGGTCTTAAGCGAATAGCAAAAAAATATGAATCAGGAGAAATATGACTACTCAAAGAGATTTGTTTAACCAGCGACTCAGTAGCCCCGGATTAATCGTTGCGCCTGGAGTGTATGAGATGGTTTCATTACGCTTGGCCGATCGCATGAATTTCGATGCACTCTATATGACGGGCTATGGCACGGTCGCTTCATTGCTCGGTCTGCCAGATGCAGGCTTAGCTACCTACACTGAGATGGTTGGTAGGGTTACTGCAATGGCAGGAATGGCTAAGACTCCATTAATAGCAGACGGGGATACTGGGTATGGCGGCTTATTAAATGTCCGTCACACCATTCGAGGTTATGAAGCTGCTGGAGCTGTTGCGATTCAGCTGGAAGATCAAGAGTTCCCAAAAAAATGTGGACATACTCCCGGTCGTAGAGTAATTCCCATGGAAGATATGGTGAGGAAGATTGAAGTTGCGGTTGCATCGCGTACAGATCCTCATTTCAAAATCATTGCTAGAACAGATGCCAGAACGACATTGGGTCTGGATGAGGCGCTAAGACGTGGTGAAGCCTACGCTAGAGCTGGTGCAGATATTTTATTTATTGAATCGCCAGAAACTCAAGAAGAAATGAGGCGCATTGGTGAATCGTTTCCAAATCACCCTTTGATTGCTAATATGGTAGAAAAGGGTAGGACCCCGGTTCTCTCAAAGATGGAGTTAGAGCAATTAGGCTACAAGATCGCTATTTTTCCAGTAACTGCTTTGCTTGCATCTGTTCAGGCTATGACCAAAGTGTATGAACACTTTAAAGATTCGGGATCATCAATCAATAACCCAGTTGATTTATATGATTTTGGAGAGTTATCAAAGCTGATGGGCTTTGAAGATGTTTGGGAGTTTGAAAAGCGTTTTGTTGAGACTAAATAAAACTGAATAAAGGTTTGTCATGAAATTACATCGTTATTTCTCATCCGCCATTTTTCTGCTGACAGCTTTGATGTCATTGGCTAGTTTTGCGCAATCCAACTATCCTAATCGGCCTATCCGCTTAATTATTCCATTTACACCAGGTGGCGTGACCGATACCTCAGGTCGTTTTATTGCAGAACAGCTTTCCTTGAAACTGGGGCAGCAAGTCATTGCAGATAACAAACCAGGTGCATCAGGAAATATTGGTTCACAAATGGTTGCCAGCGCTGAGCCAGATGGCTATACCTTGTTATTAGGATACGCTGGAACCTTGTCAATTAATCCCTCACTTTTTGAAAAAGTACCATTTGATAGCGTAAAAGATTTTGCTCCGATTGGAAAAATTGGGGATGCTATTTTGATATTAGTGGCTAATAATGATTTTCAGGGCAAGACATTAGCGGATGTTATTGCGATATCCAAAAAAGATCCTAATGGACT
>CANIMS010000143.1 GCA_947468785.1 Betaproteobacteria bacterium | reverse complement strand
TTGCTTTTGGAGTCGCTCACACATAATGACGGTGCCATCATGCGCAGGACCCTCTTCATCGCTAGTAATCAAAAAAGCAATAGAACCTTCATGATCGGGGTGATTGATGATGAATTCTTCTGTAGCGACCACAAAGCCTGCTAGTGAAGTCTTCATATCCGCGGCTCCCCGTCCATAGAGCATGCCGTTACGAATGGTGGGGGTGAATGGATCGCTGTCCCACTTTTCTAATGGGCCTGTAGGCACGACGTCGGTGTGACCAGCAAACATCAACACCTTGCCCTGATCTCCAGCCTTCCCTTTTTTGATAGCCCACAAATTCGTCACTTGAAAATTTTCAGGACCGCTAACAACGCTTTCTGTATGAAAGCCGATCGCTTGTAATCTTTTGGCAATGAGATCTTGGCAACCACCATCAGCTGGCGTTACTGAACGGCAGGCAATGAGGGCTTCGGTTAGATCAAGGGTCGCGCTCATAGATCGACTGTGTTTTGTTTAATCGCGTAGCAATTCATTAATCGCTGTTTTTGCTCTGGTTTGAGCATCTACTTTTTTAACGATGATTGCGGCATATAAACTGTATTTGCCACAAGCAGAAGGGAGTGAGCCTGGAACGACTACTGAACCAGCAGGCACCCGACCATAATGTACTTCCCCAGTTTCACGGTCATAAATCTTAGTGCTTTGACCGATATAAACACCCATGGAAAGTACTGCGTTTTCTTCAATAACAACCCCTTCAACCACTTCTGAGCGGGCGCCTATAAAACAGTTATCTTCAATAATGACCGGGCCAGCCTGAATTGGCTCTAAAACACCACCGATCCCAACACCCCCAGAAAGGTGAACGTTTTTACCGATTTGGGCACAGGAGCCTACAGTAGCCCAGGTATCGACCATGGTGCCTTCTCCTACATAGGCACCAATATTGACGTAAGAAGGCATCAAAACAGCATTTTTGCCGATAAATGAGCCTCTGCGAGCAATGGCTGGGGGTACCACCCTAAAACCACCCGCAGCAAAGTCAGCTGCCGTGTAATGTTCGAATTTGCTAGGAACCTTGTCATAAAACTGGGTGTAGCCACCAGCAGCCATGGGTTTATTGTCCTCAAGGCGAAATGAGAGCAAAACGGCCTTCTTAACCCATTGATTTACTTCCCATTGACCCACTCCACGGCGTTCAGCCACGCGAATACTGCCATTATTAAGGCCCTCTAGGACTGTATTTACAGCGCTTCGGACATCCGCAGGGGCGCTTTCTGGAGAGAGGTTTGTACGGTTTTCCCAGGCTTGTTCAATGATGCTTTGTGGTGATTGGCTCATGCTTTTCAGTTAACTATCAGATTGTTAAGGGATTTTGTCCCTGGAGGTAGATTTATCATTATATCGATGGGGAAAAAACGCGTCTAAGTCGCTTCAAGCTTGCTATCATCTTCCCACTTTAGATGTAAATTTTTACCCCCTTTATTTGAACCCCTTTTTTCCCTGCAAAGTACGCCGTGCAACTGAAATCTATCAAACTTTCCGGCTTTAAGTCCTTCGTTGACCCAACCCATTTTGAATTACCAGGCCAATTAATTGGCGTTGTTGGCCCTAATGGCTGCGGAAAGTCAAACATCATTGACGCCGTTCGTTGGGTTTTAGGCGAATCTCGCGCTAGCGAACTCCGTGGTGAATCCATGCAGGACGTTATTTTTAATGGTTCTGGTTTGCGTAAGCCATCGGGTCGCGCTAGTGTCGAACTCATTTTTGATAATTCGGATGGGCGCGCGCAAGGGCAGTGGAGTGCGTTTACTGAATTGGGTGTGAAGCGCGTTTTGACGCGAGACGGTAATTCTAGTTACTACGTTAATAATCAAGTCGTACGCCGTAAAGACATTCAAGATATTTTCTTGGGTACTGGTATGGGTCCAAGAGGTTACGCCATTATTGGGCAGGGCACCATTAATCGTATCTTGGAAGCGAAGCCAGAAGAATTGCGTGTGTTTTTGGAAGAGGCAGCGGGCGTTTCTAAATATAAAGAGCGTCGCAAAGAAACTGCTTCTCGTTTAGAAGATACTGTAGAGAATCTGACTCGTGTTGAAGATATTTTGCGAGAGTTAGATCAGCAGTTAACGCGTCTAGAGAAACAAGCTACTGTAGCTGAGCGTCATGCTGAACTCTCTACGCAAATGAAGTCACAGCAACAGTTGCTGTGGTTTGTGCGTCAAACAGAGGCTGGCAAAGAGCAAGAGCGTCATGCCAATGGTATTCGCGATACACAAGTTGGCCTTGAAGAGCAAACTGCAAAGTTACGTCATGCCGAAGCAGAGCTAGAGACAATGCGCACACAGCAGTACGCATTACAAGACAAAGTGTCTCAAGCGCAAGGGGATTTGTATCAAACGAATTCTGATGTCAGTCAGGTCGAATCACAGATTCATTATGTGCAAGAAGCGCGTCAACGCTTGCAACAACAAATTCAAGATTTACAAGCTCAGCTACAGCGATGGACTGTGCAAGAAACAGATGCAGCCCAAGCGCAACGTACCGCTGAGCATGAGCTTAGTCAAGCGTCAGAAAAAGAAGCCACTTTATTGGCTGAGTTAGCCACCTTGATGGATCAAATGCCAGGTCGTGATGATGCCTATCAAGAAGCCAATAATGGATTGAATTCAGCACGCGATAGTTTGGCTGCGATTGAGCAACGTTTAGCGAGCTTGAGTGAACGCATACGCGCTATGGCTGCGCAGTCAGATGAGTTGAAGGGTCGTGAGACTCGCCTTATCAGCGAATTAGATAGCATGCGCAGACCTGATGCCCAAGCGCTACAAATGGCGATTGATCGTCAAGCCATGGCACAGCGTAAGGTGGATGAATCGAAGCAACGTGCTCAAGAAACTCAGCAACGGGTGCCTGCTGCTGATGAAGCCAGAAATACCGCTCAAGAGAGTATTCAAACAGCAAATCAAGATGTCGCTCAAACAGAAGCTAAGTTAACAGCCCTCACTGCCTTGCAAGCTAGCGTGCAGGCTCAAGGGAAAATTGGGCCTTGGTTAGAGAGCAAGGGCCTTAAAGAAAGCAAGCGTCTCTGGCAAGAGCTCAAAGTTGAAAGTGGTTGGGAAACTGCCTTGGAGTCAGTATTGCGCGAGCGTTTAGCAGCGGTTACTGCCAAGAGTGTGCAAGAAACTTTGGCTTTAGCAAATGATGCGCCACCTAGTCGTTTGGCAATTTTGCTGACAGAAGACATTACTCCTGCACAGACCTCTGTCCCAGCTGATTTCACACCCTTACTCAGTCGCGTCCAAAGTGCAGGTGTTCCTAAGTTAACTTCTGTTCTACAGGAGTGGTTGGACAATATTTATATCTCCTCTAGCCTTGAAGATGCATTACATCGCCGCGAAAAGTTACCAGCTGGAGGTGCATTTGTTACTCAGCAGGGTCATTTAGTCAGTCGAGTTGGTGTTCAGCTCTATGCAGCAGATTCTGAACAAGCGGGAATGCTTGCTCGAGCTCAAGAGATGGAGAGTCTTGAAAAGCAACTTCGCGCTCAGAAACTCATGCAAAGTGAATTGCAAGGTGAATTGGATCAATGTGTCGCAAATTACCAAGCCGCACATCAGGCAGCTGAGCAGGCTCGTATAAATGCTGAGCATGCTGTGCAAGAGGCTCATGGTTTTGAAGTCGAGAGAATGCAGTTAACTCAGGCTGAAGAGCAATACAGTACACGTGCAGCACAGATTCAGAATGAATTGGGCGAATTACGTCAGCAAATGGAGCAGTTGAGCGCTACCCAAGAGCAATCTGCTACTGAGTTGGCTGAGTCAGAAGATTCTAAGCAGGGCTTACAAACAGCACTCACATCAGCTCAAGAAAAATTAGAGTTTGCTACTCAAGGGCGCGATCAACTTCGCGAATCATTACGTGCTGCTGAGATGGCTGCACAAGAAGCTGCTTTTGCTACTCGCTCGCTTCAACAGCGCATTACCGATTTACAGCGCGATCAAAGTACTGCACGTACTCAAATCATGGAAATTCAGGATAAACATGATCTAGCTACTCAAGAATTGCAAGCCTTGAGTGACGAAGAAGCACAAGAAAAGTTACAAGGCCTCCTATTGGCTCGAAGTGCACGTGAAGCTGCCTTGGCTAATGCTCGTACTGAGCAAGATGCCTTATTGCATCAATTGCGTGAAGCTGATGAGGCTCGCATGCAGGTTGAGCGTAGTCTGCAACCAATGCGCGACAAGGTAGTGGATCTACAGTTGCGTGAACAAGCGGCACGTTTGAATTACGAGCAATTTGCAACTTTATTATCTGAGGCCGAGGCAGATTTAACTGCATTAGAAGCTAGCTTTAGTTCAGATCTTAAGGTGGGCGCCTTGCAAAGCGAGGTAAATCGTTTAAATGCGGAAATTCAATCCTTGGGTCCAGTCAATATGGCTGCGCTAGATGAGTTGGCAAGCTCCCGAGATCGTAAGCAATTCTTGGATGCTCAGTCGGCGGATTTGAATGAAGCTATGCAGACCTTAACGGATGCCATCGCTAAGATCGATGCTGAGACTCGTGATTTATTGCAGGGTACTTTTGATCAGGTCAATGGCCATTTTGGCAAACTCTTCCCTGAATTGTTTGGTGGCGGTCATGCTGAGCTGGTGATGACTGGTGAAGAGATTCTAGATGCTGGCGTGCAAGTGATGGCTCAACCTCCTGGCAAGAAGAACAGCAGTATTTATCTGCTGTCTGGCGGCGAGAAAGCCTTAACTGCTATTGCTTTAGTGTTTTCACTCTTCCTACTCAATCCAGCACCTTTCTGCTTGCTTGATGAGGTGGATGCACCTTTGGATGATGCAAACACCTTGCGCTATTCCCAGATGGTTGCCAAAATGGCAGATAAGACACAGTTCGTATTTATCTCGCATAACAAGATCACTATGGAAATTGCCCATCAATTAATTGG
>CANIMS010000142.1 GCA_947468785.1 Betaproteobacteria bacterium | reverse complement strand
TTTCTGGCGGCATGCACTTTAATTTGCATTGAGTAAAAAGTTTGAAATGTGTCCGCCTCCTCCATCTCTCTAATGTGCCATTTTTTAAGGCAAACAATCTGGGCTAACTCTTCTTGAGTTAACCCTTTTTCTTGGCGAGCCAATGCTAAGACTTCTTTTAATATTTTTGGCTGGGTTGATTTTTTGATAGTCTTTAGGGGCATTATTTATTAACAATGATTAAGATGACCTAATCTTGTTTAGCCCCCTGACCTACTTATTTATTCTTAAAAAGAATGGGATATACACTTCGTCATTTTTATTATTTATTTTTGTCACACCCGAATGTTGAAGGCTTTGAGTCCCCAATTCAATACGCAATGCATTGGCATAAATCTCAGCATTTTTCAACGTATCTTTTGATATCTGCTTAAACCCCATTAATTCGCCATTCTCAACACGTACTAACTCTTGAATTTCTAACCCACAGGAGCCTGACATTGTAGTTAGCGTAAGTCCGCGCATCTCTCGAGTATTGCGAAGATGCTTACCTACCCGCTTAAAGTATTGGATTTCTGCTAAGTTCATAGGAGCCTTAACGTGCATGGGCTCCAATAGTCTGCTTCAATGAAGTGCTAGTCAATTAGCCATAGGGCCAATTAGCGGGGGGAATTCGACCACAAACTTGGCTCCACCCCCTATAGCGTCCTCGTGATGGATTGAGCCACTATATCTAGTGACAATGTGCTTACAAAGCCAAAGCCCAAGACCCATTCCCGTCTGCTTGGTGGTACTTAAGAGTTCAAAAAGGTGGGATTTGAAGTCCGCAGGCACGCCTGGCCCATTGTCAGAAACACTGAGTCGGACCGCCTCACCAACCTTAGTAGCCTCTATAGCAATATGACGCTGGAGCGTTCCTGACTTAGCTAAAGCCTGTATTGCGTTATTCAGTAGATTTAATATGACTTGTTCGATTTCAGCGGAATTGACTTGAATCAGCAAATCATCATCAACTCGAAGCTGAATTTGAATGTTCTTGCTCTTAAGTTCTGGCTTCACAATATCTAAAACGCTTGAAATCAAGTAGCCCAATTGAACTTCTTGAGTATTCGATTCACCTTCTGTAAAGATTGACCTGAGGGATTTAACAATCGTAGCGGCTCTCTTGTTGTCATACTCTAGGGAATCCAAAATTTCCTTACCTAATTCCGGATTAAGCATCCCTTTTTCCAGTTTCATTTTAAGAAACTGAATATTGAGATTGGATGCGCCAAGTGGTTGATTGAGTTCATGAGCAATCGATGCTGATAATGCGCCGGTGGCCGCAGTCTTATTCGCCTTCATCAGGCCATAGATCAAACGCTCTTTTTCTTTTAAGAGCTCGTTAATTTTTTCATTTTCTATTTTCGTGCTAATTAAAGTGCTGGCAATTTCATTTTCTTTTACGAGTTGTCTTTGAAGATAAAACATTCCCAACGTGACAAAAGTCATGATGTTAGATGCGTAGGTAATCCATCTGAGCCCTAGGGCAAAGGCATCTTCGGTATAGAGAAAGATATTGGTTGGGCCATCGCCAGTCAAAATCCGATAAGTCCTAAAGATATTACCCATCAGCGTGAACATGGTTAAAAAGATAAGCCAGCTCACAATCCTTGGGCGATCTTTCTTATAAAATTTTATCAATTCCCATAATTGCCACGTCACAAAGATTTCCTGAGCAATTGTTATCAAGGCGACTCGCTGAAGAAATGTGTCTGGGGTCACTCTTAATGGCTCATACAGAATAGCAATGCCTAGAGGGATTAACCAAATCAGTAGGGTTTGTATTTTAGTAAACGGCTTTTCGCCCCAGGAGCGGTATAAAAACACTAGGGCTAAGGACGACATCAATAATGAAGTATTGGCTATCGTTAAAAGAAACTTATTAACCCATAAGGCAAGACCAAAGCTTAGAGCACTAAGGGTGTAAAAACTGACACTTAATGGCCAATAGACACTTGGCCAGTCTAACCTTGGAGTCTGAAATTGTGGAATTACGCCCAGCAAAATAGCAAAGGTAATGAGGGCAAAAACAATAAAAAAGATTTGGTTGGCTTGTTCCATTAACTAGATAGTACTAAAGATCATTAATCATGCTGTTTTAAACGACGCCATAAGCATCAAACCTCAATAATTGTCCACAGCAAGCTGAGGGGCAAATCCTCTTTTCAATTTCCATTAGTATTAAATGAGCTCGCTACCCCGAAAGTCCTAAGGCATGAAAGCATCCATTCTCTACAAACTATTTTTTGTTGCGGCAATCTTCTGCACCTCCATTGCGCCTGCCCAAAACTTCGGGCCACAAAATCTTCCTGCTGGTTCAGTAACTACCTCATTAAATGTCAATGCAATAAACCAATTTAATACCAATACTGCTTCAGGTGCCAGCTTTAATTGGCAAGATGCCAATGTTCACCTGAATAATCGTTACCAACTTGATGCGAATTCAAGCATTGGACTAAATTTGAGAGATGGTTATCAAAATTGGTCTTGGAACAATCTCAGTGGCTATGGAAACAAGACTCCATGGAAGGGCATTCAAAGCCCTGGCATAGGACTAAGCTATTTTCAAACACTTGATGCAGGCTGGAGCGCTGGCTTTGCTCCAACTGTTGATTGGGTTGCTGAAAATGGTGTTGGAACGGCAGGGTCTGCTACATATGGTGCCATTGCTAGTGTAGCCAAAAGATATTCCAATGATTTGACGATTGGTTTTGGTACGGGAGTTTTTCGTCAAGTTGATAAAACAAGAGTATTTCCTTTTCTTTTAATCAACTGGAAGATCAATGATAAGTGGACCCTAAATAACCCTTTACCTGCTGGACCGTCTGGTGGTGCTGGACTTGAGCTCTCTTATGCATTGGCAAATAAATGGAGCATTTCTGGGGGTGCGGCCTATAGATCGTATCGCTTTAGATTAAGTAATTCTAATTACACTCCCAATGGCATAGGCCAGAACACTTTTATTCCGGTCTTCACTCGCCTGAGCTATTCAATCGATCGAGGTACTAACGCTAATTTATATCTAGCGGCCAATGTCGGCGGAAAACTTTCTGTGACAGACATCAATGGCGCAACTCCCTACAGCACAAACTATCAAACAGGTGTTGCAATAGCTTTTTCTGTGACCACTCGGTTTTAAGTAGGGCGCCTCTAGTGCGGAATTGACCAGGGTTTAGGATGTCTATCCGACTAGCGCTTCTGATTCACCACATTAATGACGCCTTTCATACCAGCCTCATAGTGACCAGGTTCAAAGCAAGCCATGGCGTATTGCCCAGGCTTTTTAAAAGTCCAAACTAATTCAGCTTGCTGTCCTGGCTTTGCTGAAATTTCATTTGCATGATGATGTCCTTTGGTTCCTGGACTTGCCATCTCCTTGGCGTGAGCGATGATCTCTTTTTCTGTACCAATCACCAGCTCATGATCTACTTTGCCCTTATTAACCAAAATAATGCGAATGGGCTCACCTACTTGTGCCTCCCATTTTGTTGGGGCAAAACGCATCGTGTCGTCCACCTCTATGCGAACCTCTTTCATTGCTGGGGCAATCACTTGTGCTGGCGTTCCATGATCATGACTATGGCCATCGCCACCATGTTCGCTAAAGTAAGAAAGGGCATATACAGATGCCGCAATCACAAGGCTTAGGCTAATTCCCCCATAAATCAGGACTTCCTTGATTTTTATCTTGCCTTTACCCTCCATTAAATACATGGCCAATAAAGACATGGCAAACCCAACTGGCACTACCCATGAACTTCTAGTAGGAGAATCAGGGAAGTGCTGGAGTCCGCCAGTGAAAAGCCCCAAACCAATTGAGGCAACAATCCCAATAGCCAATACATCAGTCCAACTGTGATCTTTATCCGGATTAGCAATCTTTTCTAGTGTGCCGCCAACTAAATAGATAGCGACTCCAAATACGGCTGTCCAGATGGCTCGTTCGCCACTGAAAAATCCATGAGTAATAGCACCAGCGGTAAAACTAATACCCGTGTATTTACAAAGAGACGCGATATGACTAATTGGAAAGTTCATATCTTCATCTTAAGGGAAATTGATGAATATCGTTTTAAACTAGATTGAGTGATGGGACATATAGAAAAATGCCATCCTAAGCAACGTAATCTCATCAGCCGGCTCAAATGAGTGACCGCACATCCCCGCCATTCACAAGCCAAAATTCAAGGTATAGTGATCCATATTCAAACCAACCGAGAATAACCATGTCCATAAATTTCTTTAATCGTCCGCTCATCTTATTATCTGTATTGCTCTCCTTGATGAGCATTCCGATGTTGGGACACACTCAGGTCATTACTGCAGCAAATGCGCAGGTTGAAGCAGAAAAACTTGAACGCCTTTGGTGGGATCAAGTAAAAAATGCAGATATGCAAGGGCTAGATAAAACTGTTTCCCCTAACTATCAACAGGTATTAAACATTGGTGCGCAAAATAAAGCAGCCTGGATGGAAATTATTAAAAAGGCTAAGATTCGTGAATACACCCTTAGTAATCTGAAGGCTACATATTCTGAAAATGCTTTAATTGTTTCTTATGCTATTGCAACCAAAGAAATCATTGATGGCAAAGAGCTCTCGACAAAACCGCAATACCGTCTTGATGTATGGCAAAAGAGTGCCGCAGGATGGCAAGTTATTGCACACGCCAATTTAAATCCGGTGCCTTAACTGCTGTGAGATATTCGCCAATCTGAGAGGATGGTACCTGCAAGCCCTAAATCATTGAGGGCTTCTAATAAAAATAGTCCATTTGTTGGGCTATTTTTATTCTTGGTGACCAGAGGCCGAATTGACCTGGGCTGAGGATATCTAATCCTTTGGCGCGTATTGCATCTCACCATTTCCAAATGACCAGTTTTCTTTATTGACTTCGACTAAATTGATCACAATGTCCTGGGG
>CANIMS010000141.1 GCA_947468785.1 Betaproteobacteria bacterium | reverse complement strand
GACAAGGTATTTGAAATAGTATTTAATTGTTCGGCTTCCATCCCCTAATTATAAGGGGGTTATTCAGCTGACCTATATAGGCCTTTTGGCTGTCGTCGTGCGCCTCAATCATCAGCTGAATTCGGGCCTGCCCTTGGTATCGATCCGTGACGAGCCGATAAGCCAATTTAGCTTGAGCGGGCAAACTCTGGGTACGGTTAAACCAGACCGCCGAAAAGGACTTGCTAGCCAGTGGCCCGCTTCCAATGGGGCGGAGCATTAAGCGCAAATGTTTTTCCTTCATCAGACTTTGTTGGGTAACCTCGAATTCCCCATAAAAAACAGGTTGTGGAAAGCCTTGGCCCCAAATCTCCTCAGCGAGCAAATCCCCAATTTCTGAAGTGAATTCTGATAGTTCGAGAGCGCCATCATGAATATGGCGTCTTTGTAAAAGTTCATCAGTTAGTAGTTCGCTAGCAACCTGTTGAAAGCAAAGATCAAATTTTTCAAAGTCACTTTTGCGGATGGTGAGTCCTGCAGCCATCGCATGTCCACCGAATTTCAGAATCAGGCCAGGCTCGCGTTTAGATACAAGATCAAGAGCATCTCTTAAGTGAAAGCCAGTCAGCGAGCGGCCTGAGCCGCGTAATTCTTCGCCAGTACTGCCATCGGCCGGGGCAAAAACAATAGCAGGGCGATTAAATCGCTCTTTTAGTCGCGAGGCCACAATTCCGACAACGCCCTGATGCCATTCAGGGTTCCAAAGACAAATACTGGTGCGTTCAGACAGGGTGCCCTCTAATCGATCCTCAGCAAGGTGCGCTAATGCAGCTTCTTGCATGCCCGTTTCAATCACGCGACGTTCACGATTAATGCGATCAAGCTCTTGCGCTAGCGCTAAGGCCTCATCTGTATTGTCCGTAAGCAGCAAACGAATACCCAAACTCATGTCAGCTAAGCGACCGGCGGCATTGAGCCTGGGGCCAATGGCAAAGCCAAGATCAAAAGTATTTGCTTTGCGAGGATCTCGCATTGCTACTTGGAAGAGGGCTTGTATTCCGGGTTGTGACACTCCAGAGCGTATCCGTTTTAAACCATTCGAAACCAGAATTCGATTATTTCGATCAAGTTGCGCAACATCAGCAACTGTTCCAAGTGCCACTAGGTCTAAAAGATTCTCAATCTTAGGCTGAGTTTCTGCGGTAAATTGACCTCGCTGACGAAGCTCCGCACGTAATGCGACCAATAAATAAAACATCACACCAACACCCGCTAGGGCTTTACTGAGAAAAGTGCAACCGGGCTGATTAGGATTGACGATAGCAGTTGCTTTAGGAAGATGATCACCAGGTAGGTGATGGTCAGTAACAATGACTTCAATTCCTAATTCGCGAGCACGATCAACACCGGCCTCACTGGCAATGCCGTTATCTACGGTAATGAGGTATTTTGGTTTGGGAGTTTGCTGCGCAGCAAGCTCTACCACTTCAGGTGTTAGGCCATAACCCATAGTGAAACGATTCGGCACTAGAAATTGAATCGGCGTATCAGTGCCACCTAACATTCGTAGGCCACGCAATCCAACCGCACAGGCGGTAGCTCCATCGCAGTCATAGTCCGCAACAATCAACATGGGTTCTTTACGTTCAAGAATGTCGGCTAACAGACTGGCTGTACTAAGACAGTTTTTTAAATCTGCTGGAGATAGTAATTGTTTTAAATCGAGGGACAGCACATCTGGAGACTCTAAGCCACGTGCGGCATAAAGTCTTGCAAGTAGGGGATGAAGACCACTTTGTTGTAACCAGGTGGCCGCTCTTTCAGAAAATGGACGTTGAGAAAAATGACTCATAGGATGCATTATTACTGAGTAATCTGCTTCCAGGTCAGCGCTTCCGTTTTCTTCCAGAACATCCATGATGTCGGATGCAAATCCTTGCTAGTAAAAATACGCTCCCGCCTTTTGCCTGATGGAAAGTCAATCACAAGAATTTCATCCAATTGCTTATCTTGCAGAGCACGACCGAGTGCTGGCCAAATTTGTGCGGGATCTTCAAGCCAAGCAAAAGCTCCAGAGATATTTCGCAGGTCAAGTGTTTCGCAATAAGCTATCTGAAAGTATTTCGCTAAGCCCTTAAGTAAGGGATGTGTTCCATAAAGATATTGAGCATTTTGAATTGACTCTGGAGCATGAAGATCGGCTAATTTGCCAATTCCACTAATCCAAAGAGAATTAATACTTGGTAAGCCACTGAGTTCACGAGCTTGATTCACGGGATCGATATGCCAAAGCATCTGAATTTCATTCTGGAGTTTGCGCCAACGTTTTGCAATGCCTGCATCATGAGAATCTCTGGGCATCCACCAATCGATATTTCTGCCATGTGCTTGATCGACACTATGGGTTACTAGGCTTGCAAAGGGACCAGCGGGAATAAACCAATAATATTGCCCTTGATATAAAACGGCTGACTGAAAATCTTCTTCTATGAAGGGTAATGCTGCCTTTAGAAGATTTGCTGATTCAGTTGATGTCAGATCCACCTGATTTTGACCCATCAAAACAAGATGGTCGCGTGTGGCATGAAAATGAACAGGCTGTAAGCAAGCAATGATTTCTAGAGGGTTGATCGGCTGACTAGACTGCCCCAATAACAAAATAGGAGCAATTGGCACTAGATCCCCTAAAAGATATCTTTCGTGAGGCAGACCCTCTGGCGGGCCTTCTTTACCTTGTATATCCTCAAGATCTAAGGCATCTTCCCCTGAAACCATCAGGGTAAAGCGTTTGCTAAGCTTATTGGAGGAGTCTAAATTCATGGTCATTTCCTTGATTTTAGGTGGCATTTAGATATTCCATCAGTTTGTTTGGCCGATTGTCTAAACTGTAGCTATGTTAAGACTTCCAATCGAGCTAGAAATTGGCCTGCGCTATACCCGATCTAAGCGTCGCAAGACCGTAGGCAAGCGCGATGGCTTTCTGTCCTTTATCTCAGGTATTTCGACAGCTGGAATCGCTTTGGGGGTTGCTGCATTGATCGTGGTGCTTTCGGTGATGAATGGATTTCAAAAGGAAGTACGGGATCGCATGCTTTCTGTTTTATCGCATGTGGAGATTACGGCGCCTGAAGGATTGGCTGATTGGGAGCCCCTAGCGTTGAAGGTAGCAGCTCAGCCACATGTTCTTGGTGTTGCTCCGATGGTCAGCTCTCAGGGCCTTCTTACGCGCGACAACATGATGCGCGGAGTATCTATTCGTGGAATTTCACCAGCAGATGAAGGCAAGGTCTCTGATCTGCCAAAACAATTTGTATCGGGCAGTATTAATGATCTACAGCCTGGTAGTTTTGGAGTGGCATTAGGTGCTCAGCTAGCTTCGATTGTTGGAGCTCGTGTAGGTGATCGTATTAATTTAATTGTTCCTGAGAGTGATCTAACGCCAGCGGGTGCGATGCCCAGAATGCGTGCTTTAACAGTAGTCGGGATTGTGGATAGCGGCCATTATGAATACGACAGTTCCTTAGCGATCATGCATTGGAAGGATGCTGCTGCCTTATTGAGGCTGCGTGATCCATCTGGTCTGCGGGTAAAAGTGGATGATATGCAGCGGGCTCCGGAGGTTGCTAGTGAGTTGGCAACAGTAGTCCCACAAGCACTTTGGGTGACCGATTGGTCTCGCTCTAATCGTAATTGGTTTGCTGCAGTTCAAACTGAAAAGAAAATGATGTTCATCATCTTGACTTTGATTATTGCTGTGGCTGCATTCAATTTAGTTTCAACATTAGTGATGACTGTGAATGAAAAGCAAGCCGATATCGCCATTCTTCGTACTATGGGAGCAAGTCCAGGGTTAATTCAGAGAATATTCTTAATTCAAGGAATATCGATTGGCTTGTTGGGCTCTTTAGCTGGAGTTGGCTTAGGCTTACTGATTGCTTTCAATATTGATGTGATTGTTCCCGCGATAGAAGCGATCTTTAGAGTGCGGTTCTTGCCTCGTGAGGTTTATTTCATTAGCGAACTTCCTTCAGACGTGAGATTTTCTGATGTGCTTACAGTAGGTTTGATGGCTTTTGGCCTGTCGATATTGGCAACCCTTTATCCAAGTCGGCGTGCTGCAAAAGTACAGCCAGCGGAGGCACTGCGTTATGAGTAATCAAGCAGTGTTAGTCGCAAGAGGCTTAGCAAAAACCTATGGGCATGGTGCCACTGCCGTAGAGGTTCTGAAATCGATTGATTTGGATGTCCTGCCTTCCGAAAAAGTCGCGATCGTGGGTTCATCTGGCTCTGGTAAAAGTACCTTGTTACATCTATTGGGTGGTTTAGATAGTCCTAGCTCTGGTTCAGTGATCTTGGCTGGTTCTAATTTGAATAATTTATCGGTCAATAAGTTAGATCAACTACGCAATCACAGCCTTGGTTTTATTTATCAATTTCATCATCTCTTGGATGAATTTAGTGCCGCCGAAAATGTAGCCTTACCTCTGCGTATCCGAGGATTAAGTAATGACGAGTCCATGGAGCGTGCGAGCAAGATGCTAAAAGCGGTAGGTTTGGCGGCTCGAGAGTTACATACCCCAGGAGAACTTTCAGGGGGAGAGCGTCAACGAGTGGCTGTTGCTAGAGCTTTGGTGGGTAATCCTGCCTGCGTATTAGCGGATGAGCCTACTGGTAATTTGGATACTGAGACTGCCGACGGTGTATTTGATCTGATGTTAGATATCGCTCGTGAGCAAGGTACTGCCTTTGTTATCGTTACTCATGATTCGCTCCGTGCCAAGCGTTGTGACCGGATCTTGCATTTAGAGCGCGGAGTATTAAATTCATTTTCTCAATGAGTTTGCAATCAATGCATCCTATTTGGATTGATACACATTGCCATCTGGATGCGCCAGAGTTTTCATCAAACTTGCTCAAAGTAATCGATGCAGCCTTACAGAAAAATGTGCAAGCCGTTTTATTACCCGCGGTGCGAGCGGCTGATTGCCAACATGTAAAAG
>CANIMS010000140.1 GCA_947468785.1 Betaproteobacteria bacterium | reverse complement strand
GGCAACACCTGCGCGTTCTGCATTTCTTTGACCAAGCGCTGCCATTTCAGGGTTATATTCAATTCCAACGGCTCGAGCACCAAACTCTCTTGCAGCAGCAATCGCAATCTTTCCATCGCCAGCACCTAGGTCATACACGAGATCGGAGGGGCCAACATTCGCAATCTTGAGCATCTTTGTGACTAACTCATTACCCGTTGGTATCCAAATCACATCCTTGCCACTTTGACCCATATTCGGTCTGTACTTGTCATCACCAAAGTCATACGAACTTTGGGAATAGGCATTGCTAAAAACAAAAAAGGCCAATAGAAAAATTAGTTTTTTAGTCATATTTATTAGATAGTAGGTGTTACTAGGCTGAATATGTGGGGTACAGAAAGGATCGTCAATTAAATCATCAATACGGTATTTACGCTGCAAACAGTCAGAATACCAAAAAATCGTTATTGATACCGAGCCTCAGCTCAGAGACTAAAACATGGGCCTCTGAGGCCAAAAAAGATCAGCAAATGCTGCATAGAATTCCTAACGGCATCATAATATTGCTCATATGACACTTACAGAATTACGCTATATCGTTGCCGTTGCTCGTGAACGCCACTTTGGACGAGCGGCCGATGCTTGTTTTGTTTCTCAACCAACCCTGTCCGTTGCGATTCGCAAATTAGAGGAAGAGCTCAAGACACAAATATTTGAGAGAACCAATACTGAGGTTGCCATGACTTCCTTGGGCGCTCTGATTGTGGATCAGGCTCAAAGAGTGCTTGAAGAGGCAAATTCCTTAAAACATCTTGCCCAACATGGACAAGATCCACTATCTGGCCCATTGCGGCTGGGTGCAATTTATACGATTGCCCCCTACTTACTCCCCAGCTTAGTTAGAGTAGCAAGAGAACAGTTGCCAAACGTCCCTCTTTTTTTAGAGGAGAACTTTACTGTTCGCTTACTAGAGATGTTGCGTCAAGGCGCTTTAGACTGCGTAGTCATAGCTGAACCTTTTCCTAGTACCGGACTTAATCAAATTGATTTATATGATGAGCCATTCTTAGTCGCGGTTCCAAAGGGGCATGCCTGGGAAGATCGTAAATCAATACCGCATCGTGAGCTCAAAGAACAAAATACTCTATTGCTTGGAACCGGACATTGCTTCAGAGATCATGTTCTTGGTGTATGCCCAGAATTAAACCGCTTAGGGTCAGGCTCAACGATTGGAGAGCAACGCAGTTTCGAAGGCTCCTCTCTTGAGACCATTCGCCAAATGGTCGCAAGCGGTATAGGCATATCCGTCATGCCACGAACTTCAGCTTCTGATGTGGCAAGTCCAGATCAACTCATACGGTACATTCCTTTTGAGGAACCCGTTCCTACAAGACGAGTTTGCCTCGTCTGGCGTAAAAACTTTCCTCGGTCGGCCGCAATGACGAAGTTAGCAGAAGTGATTCGTCAATGCGCCCTGCCTGGTGTCAACTACATCGGATAAAGATCCGATAAATCAACTTAAGTCAGATACCAAAGAAGCTAGGGTTTCAGATGGAAGCGTTTTGACATGCATAGGATAGTCTCTATGATCACAACCTACCATCATTTGAGCTCCAGCCTTTAAGGCTTTTTTCATATCGCCAGTAAGGTCAAAGCGCATGAAATGCACTGCAGATGTTTTCTCAGCCGTAGAGCGCTCTAGATCTTCATCAGCCACTGCATAAACACGGGGCTGACCTTCTACTTCAATAAATATCTGATGCTCAACGCCAACTAATTTAGCGAGTGCTACTTTACGGTCTGCTTCATTAGGGTACTCAATCATCATTGTTGCCTTGAAGTCAGAACCACTCGGTACTAGAGGGTTGTATGCATTCAACTCATCTTGGATACCATCTTCTTCAAATGTCTTTTCTACGCGCAACATTTCTTGTATCTGATAGCGCATTAAAAATTCATTCTCAAAAATCATGGTGACATGATCGCCAAGATGGACGGTGCGTAAACGACGCTCTTGAATTGCTTTCTCACGAAAAGCAGGACGTTCTTTGTGATATGCCTCAAGACTGAGAAGGCTATCGCGTGTAATAGTTGCCATACTTTAATAATTCCTTTTATTTTTAATTCGTTACTTATAGACCATATGCTTTAGCAAGCAGAGTCAATGGATGAGCCATTTCTGATTTTGGCAATCCCAACTCTTCCATGCCTTGCTCAATATGATGACCCGCAAGCTGACAATCTGAACTGATGTAATTTGGTTCCTCTTCAGCCATTCTCTTGAAAACAGGCTTACCAATTTTCATCGCCATTTCATGGAACTCTTTCTTCACACCCCAAGTACCAGAATGGCCTGAACAACGCTCGACCACATTGACCTCAGTGCCAGGAATGAGCTTTAGAGTTTCAGCAGTCTTTTGACCAACGTTTTGTACGCGTGAGTGACAAGCCATGTGATAGCTCACGTGGCCCAACTCTTTAGTGAAATCTTTTTTCAAAAGCCCATCAGAATTTCGTGCCATAAAGTACTCAAATGGATCCCACATGGCATCTTTTACTAATTGTGTGTCAGCGCACTCAGGGAACATGAGTGGTAATTCTTGCTTGAACATCAATGTGCAGGAAGGAATAGGCGTCAAAATGGCATAACCCTCACGAGCAAACTTAGCCAACTTAGGAATATTTTTTTCTTTATTTTGAGCAACCGACTCTAAATCACCTAACTCTAATTTCGGCATCCCGCAGCATGCTTCCTTATCAACCAGCTCATAAGGAATGTCATTATGCGCAAGAATCTTGATGAGATCTTGACCGATACCTGGTTCGTTGTAATTGATATAGCAAGTAGCGTAGATCACTACTTTGCCAGGCGTTTTAGCACCATCAATCACTGGTAGATCTGCAGATTTTTTAGCAAGTTGTGGGAAAGTCTTGGGCGCATACTCTGGAATCCAAGCATTCTTATCAACGCCCAAAGCACCCTCCATCACTAAACGAGCAAGTCCAGTGCTATTCACCGCATTGACTGCTTGGGTAACAATCGGAATACCAGCGAAGTGCCCCATCTGATCGGTTGAAGAAAGTAGCTTATCGCGGAAACTCGCTTTATCGTCTTTAAAGTTCACCGCCTTGGCACGCAACATCAAATGCGGAAAATCAATATTCCATGGGTGAGGTGGCACATAAGGACACTTCGTCATGTAGCAAACATCACATAGGTAACACTGATCAACTACCTTCTGGTAGTCAGCCTTATCAACCTGCTCCATCTCAAGATCTTCGGTAGCATCAACTAAATCAAAAAGAGTAGGAAATGATCCACAAAGACTTACGCAACGACGGCAGCCATGGCATAGGTCAAATACCCGCTCCATTTCAGCCTCTAAATTAGCCTTGTCGTAAAACTGAGGATTTTTCCAATCTAAGGGATGCCTTGTTGGGGCCTCTAAACTACCTTCACTTATTGTCATATTCATTCTCTTTTGTGGATTTGCATTAGCCATTCGACTAGATGGAGCTAGTTTAAGTTCCTGGTAGTCGATAGTAAAATTGTATTAATTAACAATATCAATAGAAAATAGCTAAATACATACCTACTTTAGGACATAAAACCACTTCAAATGGTCATAAATCGAGGAATAGAGGCCTGATTCGCTGGTATTGTCTCTAAAAACACCCTCCAATAGAGGTCTGCTCTTATATTTTATTAATGGAAATTTCCATATCAGTTGTTTTTAACTATCAAGCCTATACAAAAATATGATTATTCAAATCCTCAGATTTGTTCATAATTGCCCTCAGGTGAACATCCAAAAGCTTAAAAAATCTGCTTTATCACCGAATTTCAACTAACCATTTTTTAGGAGTCAACAATGGCTAAATCTGTAAAAGGCTCAAAGACTGAACAGTCTTTGAAAGAGGCATTTGCTGGTGAATCACAAGCAAATCGTCGTTATTTGTATTTCGCGAACCAGGCTGATATCGCTGGCGCAAACGATGTTGCAGCAGTATTTCGCTCAACAGCTGAAGGTGAAACAGGTCATGCCCATGGTCACATGGAGTATTTGATCGAAGGCGGCGCGGGCGAGCCTGGTACTGGCATGCCTGCAAAGACTGTTGCTGAAGCATTGCAAGCAGCGATCGCTGGCGAAACACATGAGTACACAGATATGTACCCAGGTATGGCTAAGACAGCACGCGACGAAGGCTTTGACGAAATCGCTGATTGGTTTGAAACATTAGCTAAGGCTGAGCGTAGCCATGCTAATAAGTTCACCAAAACTTTAGAAGCGCATTTGGCAAACGTTTAATACATTAAGCATCAAACGACTGCCTTTGTTATGAAGGCAAAAAACAAGCCCCTGAGATTTCTTCAGGGGCTTTTTTATTAACTCATACCACCAACTTGCTAACCGAATGGCCCATTGAGTCGAACAGTATCCCAATTCAAAACAATTGCAATGCTGACCCAAATCAAATACGGCAAGATATACAAGCTATATCTATTAGAAAGTTTTCGTATTGTCAGCAGTATGGCGAGAACTGAAAGCCATAACAATACCGCTTCATATAAAGCCCAGTCCGGTCTTTGAAAACGAAAATACAAAATACTCCATAGCAAATTTAGAAAAGCATTTAGCCAAAATAAAATTGTTAAGCGCTTAAGAAAACCAGCATCCGAAGTAAAGTGCTTTGCACCATACCATGCCATACCAGACAGAATAAAAATGGTTGACCAGATAGGTCCGAATGCTGCGTCAGGTGGTTTCCAAAAAGGCTCTTTTAAGGCTTGATACCATGGTCCCAAATCGGTTGCCAAGCCGCCTAGTATCGCTACGGTTAATCCCCAAACAAAAGGCATTAGCATTTTCTTGTTCAACATAGAATTTATAAACCTTTATCTCTAAAGCGGTTAGCCAGTTGACTCAGAAACGGATGGACAGTAAGTAAGACCGTAATGTGTTGCTCTACAAAAACAGAAACTAAGTGTAATAGTAGATC